>JBGCEF010000053.1:0-4862 GCA_045106175.1 Bdellovibrionales bacterium | reverse complement strand
TGAAGCTTTGGGCGCAGATTTAGCCGCTGCTGTTTTTGTCTTGCTCTCTACCTTCGGCTTAGCGGTTTTAGTTTTAACTTTAGCCGTTTTCTTAGCTACCGGTTTCAGTGGAACAACTTTGTTTGTTTTAGCCATTGGCTTTATCCTTTAATTCAATTTCATAAAAATATCATGCAACGCAACATAAAGAGTGTACACAAATTTAGACTTCTATGAAAACAGCACATTCATAATCATCACAAGAAAAATATATTGCACTGCACAATTAAAGTTTTACTCAATTTTAAATACCATGTCAAACATATTTTTGTGCAGCGCACAAAATAACCTTTATCTGTGGATTCTGGACAAAATTTAAAGAATAATATAGGTTTGTAGTATAGTATGTTTCTATGAGTTGTTATCTTCATAATAATTCACTTTCTAAAAATAAGAGCGATAACCGAATATGGTGCAGGGAATATTTCAGATAAATTTAAAGTATATAGCTGTTTTATGCTGCTTTGGCCTCTTCAGCATTATCGCTTTTGTTCCCTCAAATAGTATTGCCAAAGAAAATAAAAAATATGCATCTCTTGTGATGGATGCTGATACAGGCATGATTTTACATCAAAGGCATGCTGATAAAAAATTGCACCCCGCATCGCTTACAAAAATTATGACTTTATTAATGGCGTTTGAAGCGATTGAGCAGGGTAAGATGCATTATAATACGCGCATCCGTATTTCCAGCCATGCCGCCAGTATGGTTCCCAGTAAAATAGGTTTAAAGCCAGGCTCCAGTATCAAAGCAAAAGATGCAATTAACGTATTGGTTACAAAATCAGCCAATGATATTGCCGTTGCGCTTGCCGAGCATTTGGGTAGAACCGAACGTAGTTTTGCAAAAATTATGACACGCAAAGCACGTTATATTGGCATGAAAAGCACAACGTTTAGGAATGCTTCGGGTCTGCATGATCCAAAACAAATTACAACTGCACGTGATATGGCTTTGCTTGCCCAATATGTGATTAATAAATATCCGCGCTATTACAAATTCTTTAATCAAACGAGTATCAAATATGGCGGCAAGACATACCGCAATCATAATAAATTACTCGGTAATTATCAGGGTATGGATGGTATGAAAACCGGATATATTCGCGCATCTGGCTTTAATCTTGTCGCGTCTGCTAAACGTAATAACCAGCGTATTATCGGTGTTGTTTTTGGTGGGCGTAGCGGAAAGACACGTAATGACCACATGGCCAGTTTGCTGGATAATGGCTTTAACAAAATCGGTAAGTTACGCATTGCAAAAGCCAAAATACCTCTGCCACCACGTAAGCCCCTTGCTCTGCTTGCGCAAAAGCAAATCAATCAAGGCATTCCTGTTCCTAAAGCGAACACGCAACTGGCGTCTATGGGACGTTTAATTGGAGAAGGTGATTTTGATCAATCCAAAATCAAACGTATTGAAACTGGGATGATGGCAATCGCCGCCCACACAGGTCAGAACAGAATTCAACAAAAAGCGCCACAGCCTTCCGCAAAGCCTGCGCGAATTCAGCGTGTTGCATTAACACCCAGCCAAAGCCCCAATAACCAGAATGCAAAAGATGCAAGTCAGTTTTGGTCAATACAAGTTGGTGCATTTACAAGCCGCGCAGCAACGGATGAATTGTTAGCTAAGTCTATTGGTAAATTACCACGTCGAGATTTCTCACAAGTTACAACTTATATCGCACCGCTTAAGACAAATAACGGCTGGCTTTTTAGAGGGCGCTTGGCAGGTTTAACTCGCACTCAGGCTTTATCGGCTTGTCAGTATTTTAAAGAATGCATGCCAATAGCGCCGCAAAATCAATAACGCTTTTTGCCATGACATCTCATATATCTCATCATAATTTGCATTCCTCATTATCTACAAAGAGTGAAAGCGGGAATGTTTTGTTTATGATTTTGATTGCTGTTGCGTTGATCGGGTTTTTAACAGCCGCAGTGACACGTACAAACAGGACAGATGGCGCCAACATTGATGGCGAAACTTTGGTTTTGCGTGCCAGTGAAGTTCAAAGATATGCGTCCGAGTTAGAGCGCGCCGTTAATTTCATCATGCAAAATGGCTTTAGTGAAAACAGCATTCGCTTTGCGCATTATAATGCACATGCCGATTATGGCGATCTTGGTAGTGATAGCGATACGCGTGACCAAGTTTTTCATCGTGATGGCGGCGGTGCAAGTTATCGCGCGCCACCAGCAGGTGTGAATGATGGAAGCCAATGGGAATTTTACGGTGGAACGCATATACCCGGAATGGGACGAAGTGACCGTCCAGAATTAGTCGCAGTATTGCCGTATGTTACACAAGCATTTTGTGATCGTATTAACGATCTTAATAATCAGAGTGGCAGTATGAGTGATAACGGAAATACGACGCCATCAGCGACCAACGCAGGAGAATGCGTCAATATGGGTGCGATTGGCCGGTTTGATAATTCAACACAGTTTTATTCCACTGCTATTAATACTATGAATGAAGCCTCAACAAGTTTTGAACATGATCCTAATACATCGGCCGCCCGACCCGCGCAACAAGGATGCGTCATATGTTCGCGTGATACTAATGGTGATGGCAGTTTAACTGATGAATTACATTTTTATCACGTACTAATGACACGATAATTTTTATTGTTTAGTTGTTCTAATAATTCTGGGTTGCGGTGTTGAGAGCTCACGCACACCGCGTGTCATTGTCATTGAATAATCAAAAACAGCTACGATACGATTACTTTTAAGGTCGATAATACGCGTTTTAACATCGACATCACGCTTTGTTTTACGCAAATAATTACCAGTAATAATGAAATCAGGTTTTTCATTCTTATTTAAAGCGGGACGTAAATACGAAGTATCATTAGATGTTGTAACCTCTGATAAATCCATTCTGTAGCCTAGCTGTGATAAACGAATTCCGATTTGTTCAGGAATGAGCTTTGCGATCGTGGTTGAAATCTCTGGGCTTTGGATATCCGTTAGAGGTTCTGTTGTAATAAGATCGTTAGGCCCGATAAATGTATCGGCTTGTTGAATCAAAAAGTCGGCAACCGCATAATTTTGCGCGGCAAAGTTTGGGTCTTCTTCATTAATAATTTGATCTGCTGCGACAATACCTGCCCCAATCAAAACAGGCTGGCATGCTGAAAGAGCCAGTAATGATAGTGGATAAAGAAGCCAGAGCCTTTTCATTAACGCCAGACCTCAGCAATATTTTGACCAAGCGGGAAATATAGCTGTTCGTCTTGATAGCCATAGAGCGGCAAAATATAGGGGTCTTCTATAATGGTTGCGAAATTCCCATCGATCATACCGTCAACTTTTAAGACTAAATTGCGTCTGATTTCTGCGGGTGGTTCGGGCAGATCGACTTGGTCTTCATCATTTAATTTATAGCTTCGCATTACATTTGTGTAAGCGGGGTCATAGGAAGAAATTTGTAATTTGATTGTGTCTTCATGTGGAATTTTTGCCAAGCGGTATCCACGGGAGCGGAATTCTTCGCGAAGTGCATGATCGAGGCTTAATGTAAATGCGTTATCCAAATATGTGGGCGAAGAAAGAAAGACAGGCTTGGTTGCAAGCGGTGTTATTGCCTCAATTTTATTGGTTAAGTCCGCAGCGACGTCACGCCATTCATTAAGGACAGATGCGTTTTGCGCGCGCGTGTAATCATATCCAATTTGCCAAGCGGTATCCGCAGGAGGGGCTTTGTATTCTTTGTGGTGATATGTGTAACCTGATTGTACAAATGTTGGGTCCATGACCGTCTTGCATCCATTAAGTGCAACAGCGGCGCCGAGAGTAGCGAATAAAAAAGCGACATTTTTCATGTGATGTTTCCTGAAGTGGATCATGTATTTTCATTTTATAGCATAGCAAGAGTTTAGCTTTTCGACTAGTCCTGAGTTTTGCTTTGTTTTATATGCGCTTTAAACGTCATGTGCAGCCTTCAGCCATTTGATAAATACTTTTTCAGGGCGATTATCGATATCAGCATGATAGCTTTGACAGAATGCCAACATGTCTTGTCTTGCGGGGTTTGCGACCCAAAATAACCGTCCTGCTTTGGCTTTTTCTGCTTCAGATTCGATTGTATTCATGATCATTGTGGCGCCGCCTTTTCTGCGATACTCAGGCGTTATAAAGATATCACGCACCATGCACTCATCGGTAGATGTTCTTATGCAAGGGCTAAAGAAATAGAGGCCATAGCCGACCAGCGCTTGATTATAGCGGAGTGCTAAAGCGTTTAATGGATTATTGTTATCTATGATTTTTTGCCAATTCGCTTGAACAATATCTTCGCGATTATTATCTTTCGGCCATGAATCAGCTGCATATCGTAGTGCGAACCAACTGTCTTTATCGTCGTGATTGAATTGCGTTATTTGAAATTTCATTATGCACACCCTTATTTATTTTGAAATAATGGTAAGCAGTTTTGGAGTATTTTGCAAAATTCAGAATTTATTCTTCAAATTTTATTCTTCAAATTTTATTCTTCAAATTTTATTCTGCGGCCTCATTTGCTTCGGCTTCATTTAGACGTTTTTCAGAATTGGTTGTTGAATGTCCTTCAAATACAGACATAACATTAACCTCTCCGCCATAGGCCATAACAGTAGGCGCTTCGGGGATTTCATCGACTGTGTAATCGCCGCCCTTAAAATATATATCTGGTTTGATAGCATTCAGGAGATTAATGGCCGTGTTATCGTCACCTTCTTTTTTGGCACCGAATAAGACGACTAAATCGATAGATGCTAGCGCGCCAATCACATCAGCGCGAGATTTTTCATCATGGATTGGGCGTGTTGGTC
>JBGCEF010000052.1:0-33614 GCA_045106175.1 Bdellovibrionales bacterium | reverse complement strand
TATTAATGCTTGAATATCATTACCCGCAACCCCGGCTGCAAACACCTTAGTTGTTACTCCGCTATCAACTCCGGGTACAGTAAGCTGTACGTTTGATCCACCAGAGGTAACACCATCAATAGTCTCATTAAGCCCTTGCGCTAGTGTGTTTAAACCGGTAACGCCCGTACCAGTAAAGAAGTTGAGGACACTTTCCGATCCAAAAATATCGATTGCACGCCAATCAACACCTGTCGCATAAGAATCATTAAGCGTAACTTCTAAAATTTTTGCTTCAATCAACACCTGCGAAGTAACGGAGCGCCTCACTTCGTCTAAATATCTTTTAACTTCTTTGTGTGTACTCTCTGTAGCGAAGACGTTAACTATACCAGCCTGCCTGTTTACTGTGAAAGTTTGCGGAACCTCACCATCATCAGAATTTCTTGAGGAACCAGTATTGAAACTGTCTGTTGGGACTTGGCCGATAGTAACATTTGCTTCTACTGCGTCACCTGATGTGGTTTCAACATTAGGATTTGGAGTTGTAGCGGCAATAGATGGATCCCCCTGGGTTTTAAGCCCCTTGCTGGATGGACCACCCAAAATCTGCTCCATATTTGTTTCTAACTCACCCCAAAAATTTATTTCAGAGGAAGACTCAGCAGTGAAATTAGATCCAGTATCAGTACCATCGCCAGAAACGACAGAAATATCATTACTTATAGCGCTTGTGCTCGCCCTCACATAACTTAGATAGTCGATTTTATACAGCTCTCCATAAGGACTATCGACTTCTACACGCAAAACATCATCTTCGAAGGAATATCTTAGACCTGCAATATCAGCAATCCTTGCAACAACCTGATCAAAAGGACGATTTCTTGCTGTAAAAATAATTGACCCTTTTATATTCGGATCAAGCTCAAGATCGTGCTCGGCCTGTTTTGCAAGCTCAAACAAAATATCGCGCAAAGGCACTGATTGATTTACAGACAGTGACACTAAAGGCATAGCCTTTAAATCCTTATTTGCAGATGCAATATACGGCTGAAAACCTGGAATGTTAGAGTTATCAACTTCATCATCTGAAAGATCGTCTGCAATTCTTGATGCAAGCCCATCTCTGTAGTCTTGTGTTTCTAAACTTGCCTCTCTATCTGGCTTTAACTGATTTTGAGCGGCATCACACCCAATAAGCCCTACAAGAGATACTGCCAAACAACCAGTCAATAAAACGGTTGAAACTTTTTGCTTTGTAAAATCGATAATTTTCATTTTGAAACTCGCTAAGAATAAGACGAATTGAGAACGTGAAGAATCATAATAATCCCTATAAATAGTAGACCATAAGTCGGGTTTGCACGCAACAGGCTTTGCCAAATGTTAGTGATTTAATCGTTTAAAGAAATTACTGAGGTGTCGAGATTTGCAAGAACGCCATCTTTCTTGCTATCAGAAGACTCCATTGATGATAAATCAGTTTTTTTGATTTTTATCTTCATTTCAGAGGGTTTGTCAGAGTTCGTAATAGCCGTATCCGCCGATATAAGACCGCTTTGATATAAAGAGATTAATCCTTGATCAAATGTACACATTCCCGTAGATACATTTTGTTCCATAACCTCTTTTATTTTTGAAATCTCACCTTTTTGGATCAACTCTCTCACAAAACCTTGATTGATCATGACCTCTATAGCGGGGACTAATTTTTTATGAATACCTGTGATAAGTCGCTGTGATACGATCGCTTTTAAATTCATCGATAAGTTCATGCGAATCTGGCCAGATAACTCTTCAGGGAATAGATTTACAATTCTCTCGATCGCTTGATAAGAGTTATTCGTATGAATAGTTGCAAGGCAAAGATGTCCTGTTTCTGCGATTGCCAAAGCCTGTTCCATGACTTCTCTATCGCGAATCTCACCAACCAGAATTACGTCAGGACGTTGACGCAACGAATTTTTCATTGCTGTCGCATAGCTTTCTGTATCTACGCCTACTTCGCGTTGTGTAATCACTGATTTTTTATGCTCATGATAATATTCAATCGGGTCTTCAATCGTTATGATGTGCCCTGCTTCGTTTGCATTACGATAATCAATCATAGATGCGAGTGTTGTCGACTTACCGGACCCCGTCATACCAGTAATCAACACCAACCCGCGTCTTTCCATCGCAAGATCGGAGAAGACAGGTGGAAGCTTAAGCTCCTCAAAGCTTGGAATTTTTGATGTAATCCTACGAATAACAAGGGCCGGCATTTGACGTTGACGCATGACATTGACGCGAAAACGACCATGTTTACCCATATCAAGAGCAGTATTTAGCTCTAGTTCTGTTTCGAACTCTCGCCTTTGACGTGTAGTAAGAATATTAGTAACGACTGCGTTAACATCTTCTTCTGTTAAGACATCTTCCGAAATCTTAATGAGCTCTGATTCTCCTCGCAATGTCGCAGACTTACCGACTGTAATGTACAAGTCACTTGCACTATGTTTTTCCATCGCCGTGAGGTAATTAAAGATTAATTGAGGATCACCCATTAGAAAGAATACCCATCATCGCTAGCTTTTGGATTATTGGTTTTTGTCGAATCTCCGCCTTCGCCTGCAACGTTATCTAGGTTCATCTTACCACCACCAACAGAGGCGCTTGCGTATTCGCCATCACCGTCTTCATCTTCTTCATCTGTTGCAGCCATAATTGCGCGTCTTGCTTCGTCACGATCAATAATGCCGGCTTCGAGCAAGTCGTTAACACAATCTTCCATTGTTATCATTCCGTAACGTGAACCAGTCTGCATCATAGAATACATTTGTGGGATTTGGTTTTCACGAATCAGGTTTCGAACAGCATTTGTTCCAACAAGAATCTCAAACGCACCAACACGTCCACCGCCATCTTTTCTGAGAAGTGTTTGCGCCACAACCCCTTGGATTGATGATGCTAACATAGCGCGTACCATTTCTTTATCGCCTGTTGGGAAAACGTCAATCACACGGTCGATTGTTTTTGCAGCGGAATTAGAATGCAACGTTCCAAAAACTAAGTGACCTGTTTCAGCCGCAGTTAACGCCAGAGAGATTGTTTCATAGTCACGCATCTCACCAACTAGAATAACGTCTGGATCTTCACGCAAAGCTGACTTCAATGCTCTTGAGAATGAGTTTGTATCCGTCCCAACCTCGCGATGGTTAATAAGACTTTTCTGTGATTTGTGGAAGAATTCAACCGGATCTTCGATCGTCAAAATATGCTTAGGATGATTCATATTAATATGATTGATCATGGATGCCAGTGTGGTCGACTTACCGGAACCAGTTGGACCCGTAATAAGCACGATGCCTTTTTCTAATTCTGCAAAACGTCTCATCACTGGAGGTAAGCCGAGATCAGACATAAGCGGCACTTCGGTAGGAATAGTACGAAAGACAGCAGATGCACCAAGGCGTGTTGTAAAACCGTTCACACGAAAACGGGCTTTTTCACCCAAAGCAATCGCGAAATCGATTTCTAAATTCTTTTCATATTCAGCACGCTGATCTTCTGTCATCACAGAATAGAGCATTGTTCGGATATCATCGCTTGATAAGGGATCAGCCTTTACGCGTTTTAAAATACCGCTTGAGCGAATAACAGGAGGGCTTCCCGCACTTAAGTGCAGGTCAGATGCGTCATTTTGCAATGTAAATGCAAGTAATTGTGTTAAATCCAAGGCTCTCTCCTTTTATTTTTTTGAGAATGCACAAGATATGCGCAAGGTCTTTTCATATGCTTATTATACGTGTTTCTTTTCCAGCTTTTAGCTCTAAGATTAAGAGTAACGCAAAAGTATAAACGGAACGTAAAAACTTTTGATTCATTCTATCCTTTTTCACAATAAATGAGAACCTTGAAGCAACAAAACTCCGTAAAAAGATAAAATCAGGGCCGGACCGAATGGAAATGCGGCTTCTCCTGTGATTTTTTGCCACGTCACCCCCATGATAACGCCGATTATACCGGCCCCCATACAAAACATGCCAATCATAGGCAATCCAATCCATACGCCGACCGCTGCAAAAAATTTAACATCGCCAAAGCCTAATGCATCTTTGTTTAAAATTTTTTGCATCAGGCCGCCAAGCCCCCATGCAAACAAGGCGAAAATGATTGCTCCGCCCATGTAATTAAAAGCCATGATGAGCATATCTTGCTCTTGATTCGTTATAATTTTTAAACCAAAAACACATAGCCCTAGTATGAAAACAATGGCGACAAGTTGGTTGGGTAAAATCATATGTTCGAAATCGATCATCATGAGCGATACAAGAAACGGTATCATCAAGAATATAGGTATCGCATGCCACGTTAAACCAAAAACAGCATATATCCCCGCACATCCAAGAAGTGTCAGAATTTCGCATATTGGATATGTTTTTGAGATTGTTTTTTCGCAGTGACGGCATTGCCCTTTAGATATTAACCATGAAAAAATAGGTATGAGATCTTTTGGCGTCAAAAGTGTTTTACATGACGGGCATGCTGATCTTAGGCCATGCTCGCTTTTGCCTTTAGTTAGCCATGGCAAGTCTCTTGGCACACGATAAGTTAGCGCGCTTGCAAAGCTGCCAAATACTAGGCCGCAAAAAACAACAATAACGATTTCGAATGATGTGAATTCAACGATTGGAGAATTTAAAATTTCAGTCACGTTAATGATCTAATCCTTAGGATCACACTTAACGCAAGCTTGCCAAGCGTTCAAATATAGCTTCTCTTGGGATACCCTGCCCTTTGCCGTAAACCGTATCTGCCTGTAATGCCTGTTCATAAAACTGAATTGCTTGATTTCTTTCACCTGCCTTATCGGCAACAACAGCCATGTTAAAAATATGCGTTGCGTTTTGAGGTTCAAGACTTGCTGCAATGCCTAAGAAACGAATTGCATCCTGGTATTCTCCGAGGGCGGCTTTTGTAACTGCAATTTGTGCAACGATACCCACGTTATCAGTATGTTTTTTACGTAGATCTATAAGCTGACGCAAAGCAACGGCTGGAAATCTTTGGCCAATAATACCAAGCATATTCACACGGGCTTCGACGCTATTAGGATAGTTATCTAAAAGCTCTTCATAGGCTTCTACAGCAAAATCATCTTGCCCGAGCCTTTGATAAGCTTCTGCGCGCCCCATCAGCACATTGGGATCTCTTTTATTTTTAGCATACATTGCATCATACATTTCAAGCGCAGCGGCATATCTGCCAAGTTTCATTGCACGTTCTGCGGCCACCATTTCGGCTTTTCTTGAACTGCTGTCAAAGTTCTTTTTAACCACAATAATTTTGGTTCCTGGCTCATCCGCGGGACTAACGCGACGAGGCGCACTTTTTCGTCCAATTTCGGATCTAGGAATATTTTGTTCGGCATCATAAAACAAACCATCACCATCATTACCGGCAGCATCATCAAGGGTAGGAATTTGCGGAAGATTTTCCGCCTGTTCTTGCGCAGCGCGATCATTTGCTGCCTGTGGCTCTTGTAGTTGTGTATCTTGAGGCGGTGGTGTTGGTGATGCTGTTGGTGTTGGTGATAATGTTTCGCTTGGTAATTCTTGCTCTATTTCCTGAAGAACATCATTGATGTCAAGCGGTTCACTCGCTGTATTTTGCGCCAACTCTAGGTTTGGCAAATCTTGCGCATGCGATGACACTGAAGATGTTGCAATGAATATTATTGCTACACTCCATATTAATGTTTGTTTGAAATTCATTTTTGTCATGGCTTTGCCTTTAGGTTTGCTCATTGAATTCTGTGAAATTGACCGAAAAGAATGTTTCGATTTTTATATAGTATCACGCTGCTTTCGGTTTCTCAATAAAATGTAGGAAAGCACGTTCCAGGTTCTCGCTTTTTGTTTGTTTTTTAAGTTCGGCAGGCTTTCCAGTAAATTGGATTTTGCCGTCATGCAAAACAGCGACCTTGTCACATATCTCATCCATATCCGCGAGAATATGCGAGCTCAAGAAAATTGTGCGACCTTCTGATTTTAAATTCATCAGCATATCTTTTACTAATGTTCTTGCGCGCGGATCTAAGCCACTCATAGGCTCGTCAAGAATAAGCAATTTACAATTTGTTAAAACGGTTCCTAAAAGCCCTAATTTTTGGCGCATGCCTTTTGAATATGTTTGAACGCGCCTTTTCAAAGCATTCTTATCCAAAGCCAGCTTTTCTGCGTATTCGTAGAACAACTCATCGCTGCCTTTTTCGCCGTATAATTTCAGAGAAAAATGTAGGAATTCTAAGCCTGTTAAAAACCACGGCGGTTCGAAGCGCTCTGGAAGGAATGCCAAGTTTTGTTTACTCGTTGCATGCGTGCATTCTTGACCAAAAATTGAAATTTCACCTTCGCTTTGCGAACGCAGTCCCAAAATGGCTTTAATAAGTGTTGTCTTGCCCGCACCGTTTAAGCCAATCAACCCGAAGAACTCACCAGCATCTGTGTTAAGCGATATATCGGATATGACATTATTGACGGTGTCATAACTCACACTGACATTTTTAATTTCAAGTGTTGGTGATGGAGAAGTCAAAGTTTTTACCCTGGAAGAAACATTTTATTATCGATATTGAAGCGCTGATGAGCGCGTAATCTGATAGGTATGATTTGATTTGTATACTCATCAAACCATTTGATCTCAATGTACTCTTTAAACACCTTAAGATCGATAGCTTCTTTAGGAATCGCATTCGGCGTAACACGCTTTCCATTAAGCCAAATTGTCCAGTTTTTGAAGCCTTTATAGGCAATACCGCTAAGCTTAATATCACGCTCTTCCGGAGGCGGCCTTACGCGCTCATCTTCAATTTCTGTTGTTAGTGCTTCTTGAAGTTCAGCAGCAGTTGGAGCCCTATTCTCACCAACAGAACGTTTTGCGTCTTCAATAGCAATTTGTTCCCAATAGGTAAAAAGCAATGATGGGAAGCTATCTGCGTCAAATTTACGCAAATTTTTCGTCTGATTTGGCTGCGCGTTTTGAGCTTTAACCTGTTGACTATTAGCAACTGCATTATTTTGTTGAACTTGGTTTTGTTGAACCAGTGGCGGTTGCATTATATCCGTTTGAGCATGAGAAGGGGTTGGAGTAAAAACACTCGCCAGTAAAAAAGATGCTAATAAAATTTTTATAATCATTTTATCACCTTCTCTCATTTTCTTCTTCAATAGGAATCATAGTACGCCATGCCAATTCCAAGTCAGCTGTTACCAACTCTGGGTTTTTACCGCTTGCGACAGCACGTAAAATTACGCCGCTGATATCAGCTTCTCTTTTTATATTAACATTTTCAACAGATACGTGACCAGGGAAGAACTCCTCCATAAGATAAATATATCGGAATACATCCAGATCACTGACAGCCTCAAGACGAATTTCTATTGGGCTTTTCAAGATTTGATGATTTGATTTTTTGGCTTCTTCATTTTCCTCAAACTTTCCGGCTGCGATACTTGCAATCGCGGAGACAACACCAGAACGTTCTTGAATTTCTTTAAGTATTTCTTCGGCTCTACGGCGGCTTTGAGAATCAAAAAACCCATCTTGTTTTAATTTTTCGTGCTGAATAACCTGCTCATCAAGTTTTTCAAACTCGACTTTAAGCCCTTCAATGTCAGTTTTAAGGGTTGAAACTTGAGATCTAACACCATTCAACTCGCGTGTTTTTGTTTCTTTTTGCGGCATAAAATACATATATGCAGATAACCCAGCTGCCAAGTTTATTAAAACAAGTACAGCAAGCGTTAAAATTCTTCGAAAACCTAATATCTTAATCATTGTGTTTTCGGCTCCTTAATTGGCCCCTCAATTTTAATTTCTGCTATAAAATCTTGCGACAAGTCTTGTGTATCAAGATCACCAGTTTCAACAATCAGACCTTCTGTATACTCATAATCTTTCAATAGCTTTGTTACCTCAACATTGTAGCCACTTAAAACGTTAGCTAATCGTTCGCTTAAGCTTTGCACTTCATTATTACCTTTAATAATATCCGTTGTGCTTGGGTAAGATAACTGAAGAACTGTTGTGTAAAGGGGCTCTGAATTATTTTGGAATTGTTGATTAAAGTTATTAATACTTCTTTGCACAACACTATTGTCGTAAGGCTCAATTAAAATGTTATCTATACGCAAATCTTTGCCGATAGCATTCCCAATATCTGCGACGAAATCTATGACATTGATTGTATCACTATCTAGAGATTCTTTTGTTTTGATAGATGATTGTATGAGCTTAATATCAAAACCAAGCTCTTCTTTTTTAGCAAGCTCAACCTTGTACTCGTTATCGAGGCGTTTGCTTTCGCTTTTTGCAACATCGAGATCCGACATAACGGTTTCAAGATCATTGAACGATGTAAAGCATTGATAAAGCAAAAACGCGCATGTCGCCAAAAGAAGAACCGACGCGGCCATAACTGCCTGTCTAGGCTTAGTAAGCTCATCGACTTGTGCAGATTTCATAGGCAGAATTAAAGAACTTTTCTTTGCCGCCCATGCGATATGCAGAATATCTGCATAATTGTTTTCATCTTCCTCACGACGCCCAAGCTTTACATTCAACAATTTCGCCGCTTCGTAAGGGGCCATTGTGTAAAGGTTTGCGCCCTGCGACGTATCAACAAGATCAACCATGAGAGCACCGGCCTCAGGGTTTGTAATGATTATGATATCTAGGGTGTCTGAAGGCACGTAACCGAAACGCGCTAAATAACTCATCGTAGATTTTAATTCACCATTAACCTCATCAGACCATTTTTCATGGTTAGCATGATCTTCTGTGATTGGCGTCATACGTGTCAGGGCGATCTCACCGTTTTTAGTCACGATTTGACGCAAGCCGCCGCCTCTATGCTGACCTACAAATACGCACCATTTGGCGGCCTTGGCTTTTTTATCTTTGGAAAGCTTTTCTGATAAGATTTTAAGCATATCAGATGCTTCGACAGGCAGAAGACCAAAACCAGCAATAGAGATCAATGATTTAGAGGCTACCGCCATTGTTTGATTAAACTGAGATGAACTTGGAACAGCTGCAAAAATGTAAATATCAGCTGCAAGCTGGCCCTCAGCTTTTTTAATCTTGTCTTTTAACGGGAATGCGGCTCGAACAGGGTAATTCGCAAAAGCTACATTTAGCTTACGCTGAACCATTGCAGCCTTATCGCCAAATAAAGAACCCGTTTTAATAACTTTTTCTTTTCTGTAATGCTGCTCAACCATATCGTTCAAGATAAGGATTGGCTTTCCGCCGCATTTTTTAGTGATCAATTCCAAAACATGCTTTTCGAAGTCCTCCATTTCCCAATCAACAACATCAACAATGCCTATACCTTTTGGGCTTGCCGAGCAGATATGCAAAGCATCATCCGTAACAAAAAGGACCGTTTTATTTGTAGATAGAAAATTAAGCGACATACTATTTCTCTTTTAAAAGTCCATAAAGCTACCAAGATTGATATAAATCGGCCCTAAACTTCCGGCAGCAATCCAAGCAATCATCAAACCAAGAATAGCTGTTAAAGTTGGCTGAATAAGTTCAATCATACCATCGATAGCCTCGTTTACATCCTTTGTATAAAATTCTGACACCTGATCAAGCACGGGTGACAGCTTACCAGATTCTTCCCCAACCCTAACCATACGCACCACAAGACTAGGGAATTCCCCACATCCATTAAATGCTTGGGATAGCGGGCTTCCTGATTGAACCAACCTCTCGACTGTTTTCATCGCATCAATCATTACAAGATTTGTAACCGTCTGGCGTGATGACTTTAGACCATTAATCACATCAATACCGCTAGAAAATAAAGCGGCAAATGTTTGAGAATATCTAGCAATCGTAATTTTTCTGATGAGTGTGCCAAAGACAGGCAAACTTAAGAAGGCCATATCTATGCGATAAGCCATTGATTCAGAATTCTTATGAATAAGCTTCATCATAATATACAGCAAAGCGGGAATCCCAATAACAACGTAACCGCCAAAAATTGGGAAACCCAACACGTTAAAGAGCGGATTCACAAAGAAGTCAGATGTTGCGATAAGTGCAATCGTGAACCACGGCAAATCCAAATCCAAGAATTTCAAGAAACCAACGATCTGAGGCACAACGACCATCATCATAAACGTGATCGTTAACAACACAACGAAGGTCACGATAATTGGATAACGCGTTGCTTTTTTGATCTTTGAGTTAATACCATCAACCCATTTCAAATATTTTACAAGCTGCCTGTATGAAGACGTCAAATCCCCCGTTTCTTCTCCAGCTGCAATCAATGAAATATAAATATTAGTGAATATTTTTTCGTGTTTTGCCATAGCTTCAGAAATAGGCATACCGTCAGAAACATCACGATGCACTTCGGATAAAACATCAGATAAGGATGTATTTTCAGTTGTATCACGAATATCACCAAGAGCATCCAACAGCGGAACACCCGATGCCTGCATCTGTTCCAGATTCACAAATAACTGGATCAAATCTCTTGTTTTAATTTTTGGTTTGCCAAAATTGCCAAAAAGAGCTGATTTCGCGTCTTTACCTATGACAGAACAATCGACAAGCTCAAGACCAGCTGTTTGAAGCTGTTTGTACAACTCAGCTTCGTTCGCAGCAGTGATCGAGCCGCGAATAGGGCGACCTGACTCATTAATAGCTTTGTACTTAAATCGCTCTATCGTTCTTACCCCAGATCTATAAAGCTAAAAAACGGTTATTTCGTGACATCAACAACCTTGGCGAGTGCTTCGAGGCTCATATTACCTTCCAACACTTTCATGATGCCATCGTCCTTCATCGATTTAAAGCCTTTTTTTACAGCCAGCGCTTTGATATCTGCTTTAGACTCTCCGCGCGCAAGTAATTCATCTAATTCTTCGTCAAACATTAAGATCTCAACAACAGCGGTTCGCCCTTTATATCCAGTGCCTTCGCACATACCGCAACCACCTTCTTTTGTGCGATAAATTTTTGGAGGGCTCGCTTTATCCACACCCAAGATTTTGCACTCCTCCTCGTCTGCTTTGTAGGCTTCCTTGCAGTTTGAGCATAATTTTCGTGCTAAACGTTGTGCAAAAATAGATACGATTGCGCCCGCGACCATACCTGGCTTTAAGCCTAAATCGAATAGACGTGGTATCGCACCGAATGAGTCATTTGTGTGCAATGTTGTATAGACTTGGTGACCTGTCATCGCAGCCTTTAGCGCCATTCCAGCTGTTTCCCCATCACGAATTTCACCAATAAAGATGATGTCAGGATCCTGCCTCAAAAGCGCTTTGATACCATCTGCAAACTCAAGAACCCCTTCTCGAACGTGGGTTTGGCGTATCATTGGCAGTGAGTATTCGACAGGATCTTCCAGTGTTTGAATATTAACATCCACTGTATTAATTTCATTCAACATTGAATAAAGCGATGTTGTTTTACCCGATCCTGTTGGCCCGGTCACAATGATAATACCTTCCGGAGATGCTTGTGACGCCTTAATCAATTTTAGATTATGCTCACTAAAACCAAGTTGTTCCATTGGCATAATAGATGAGCTTTGATCCAAAACTCGTAAAACAATATTTTCGCCATGAACAGTCGGCAGAGATGAAACACGGAAGTCCGCTTCGCGCCCATTAACACTCATTCCAAAGCGGCCATCTTGGGGAATTAGTTTATTTGCGATGTTCATTTTTGACATGATTTTGATACGCTGTGAAATACCTGTCCAGTGCTCTTTGTGAACGATCTGCGCAGTCGATAAAACACCATCTTTTCTGTAACGAAGACGCACAAAGTTTTCTTCTGGCTCAAAGTGCAAGTCAGATGCGCCGAGCTTCACAGCTTCAAAAACCAATGCATTCACAAGGCGGACAATCGGGTGCGCGAAGGCATCATCATCTTCTAGGCTCGCCAAATCATCTGCAGCACTCGCCTCGCCGCTATCTAGCTCCCCTAAAATCTCATCAATCGAGCTTGCACAACCATATGCAACATCAATCGCATCCGATAAAATTGAAGACGGACACACAAGAGGCACAACTTTTAGATAGCCAGGCACTTGTTGTTTAATTTTATCAAGAGCCAGTACATCAAATGGATCAGCCATTGCAATACGGGCTTCAATCTCTGTTAAAGCAACAGGTAACATTTTGTGATGCATGGCTATTTTTTTATCAATTAACTCAAGCGCATCAGAGTTAAAGACAGTTCTACGGGGATCAAAAACATCGTAACCAGACGCTTTTGCCAGCACTTCTATTAACTGATCTTCATCTATGAAGCCAAGATCAACTAATGCTTCACCGAGCATCTTTCCCGTAATATCTTTTTCTTTGAGGCCAACTTTTAGCTGACCTTCTGTAATAATTCCTTCTTTGACCATGCGGTCACCGATGCGCCCTTGCACGCGCATCGTTTTGCGATCAGAATCGTTAAAGCCTGGCGCACCTTCCGGCTTTACGTATGTTTTAATCGCACCGCCGCCAGATGCGCTTCTCGTTGCAATATCAGTGTTATTTGAATGATCTGTGCTTTGCTGTGAAGGATCTAGCATTGCCGGGACAGATGCATCCGCAGAAGCATTTGGTGCTTCGCCCATACTTGATGGGTTCATATCACCAAATTCCGAATTTTCACCAGATTGATTTGACGGATCAGACGGCGAGATATCAATTGTATCTTGCCCAATTACAATATCATCGTCGCTACTATCGACAATCGATTCCTTTACGTCAGAAGCAGCATTTTCATCGTCCAACTCATCTATTACATCAAAACTTCCGAAAAACTCAGCACCATCAGAATCTACTGGCTCTGCAACAGGTTCTGATTCAGACACAGGCTCCGAAACGATCTCGGCATCGATAGCCGAATTCATTTCCATTGTTTCATCAATCATTAGTTCAGCAGCATCAAATGCCACTTCTTCCATGTCTTTTCCGTCTTCCTTCATTGGACCAATACTCTTCAAAATTGTGTGAATATTTTACTCAGAATGCTCTTTCCAGATAAATAGGATAGCGCGGAATAGTTAACAAATTGATATGATTTTATTACCATAAACAACTTATTATCTAATTATTATAATAGCATGAATTTTAATGTTTTTGAATCACGTAGCCGCAAAAACAAATTAAAAAAAAGCACCCGCAATTTTACGGGTGCTTTTTGAATGGATTTTAACGCTTAATTATTCAGCAGCTATAGCAAATTTTGCATCTTTACGAGGCCATTGCGTAAATGTGAATAACGATTCATCAATATTGTTAACCGTGGCACAAATACGTGCAGACACCAAATAAGGGTCAGCATTTGCACCCGGACGACGGTCTTCGAAATAGCCGTAGCCTTTTTGTGCAACAGGTTGCGGTATACGGATTGAACATCCGCGATCCGCTGTTCCAACTTTAAATGTGTCGATGTCGCATGTCTCATGATCACCTGTTAGGCGCTCATCATTGGCCGCACCATAAAGAACAACGTGCTGGTTATGCTTGCTTGACAACGCTTTTGTTGCCGCTTCGATTGCAGCGCCGCCTTTGGCTTTGTCACGTGTATTATCATCGGAGAAGTTCGCATGCATTCCTGCTCCGTTCCAGTCACCTTTCACGGGCTTATTATCGATTGATACAGATACATCAAACTCTTCTGCTACCCTATAAAGCAACCAACGGGCAAGCCATGTATGGTCTGAAATTTTCAAAACATCTGCTGGCTCATTATCATCACCACGGAAACCAATTTGGAATTCCCACTGACCAGGCATGACTTCTGCGTTAATACCGTAGAACATCAATTCTGTTTGCAGGCAAAGCTCACCATGCGCTTCGGCTATTTCACGGCCGAAAATCTCATCTGCACCAACACCACAATAGTAAGGACCTTGAGGACCTGGATAGCCCTGCTCAGGCCAACCGAGGGGTGTGCGCCCCTTAAAGAGGGTGTATTCTTGCTCGAAGCCGATCCAAGGATTTGTTTTACCAGCGCCAGCATCAAGAACAGCGCGAAGCTGTGCACGTGAATTTGATTCGTGCGGTGTTTCACCATCTGAATTAAAGACTTCGCACATAACAAGGTAATTGCCTTCGCCGCGAATTGGATCCGCAATAAAGCTAACAGGCTTCAGGATGCAGTCAGAGTCATCGCCGCTCGCCTGATTGGTGGATGAACCATCAAAGCTCCACTCAGGAAAATCTTCGATTGATGGGCTTCCACCCAAACTCACAACGCGTGCTTTTGATCGCAGGTAGCGTGTTGGCACTGCACCATCTAGCCAAATATATTCTGCAAGGGTAAATTTCGACATTACTGTCATCCTTTCTGTAATGAATGTGTTGTAAACGGCATCAATTAAGCGTTTTTGCGACAACAATGCAAGAGAAATGTGAAAAAAGAATGATTAGTATGTTTTTAGCGCATAGCGGCTGTTGCATGTATGCATATAGAGCATTACCCGATCGCATTCAGAGCTCGATCAAGGTCCGCAATAATATCATCGATATGCTCAATACCCACGCACAAACGAATCGTTTCCGGCGTTACACCTGCTCCCTTCAATTCTTCTTCTGTAAGCTGGCGGTGTGTTGTTGATGCGGGGTGCGCGGCCAGTGATTTGGCATCACCTATATTCACAAGTCTTTTAAAGAGTTTGAGCGCATCATAAAATTTTACACCCTCATCGAATCCACCCTTCACACCGAATGATAGTAAAGCAGACGGCTTACCGCCCGTATATTTCTGTGCTAAATCGTAATAAGGTGATGACGACAAGCCAGCATAGCTGACCCATTCGACACGATCATCTTTTTCTAAAAATTCTGCGACTGCTTGTGCATTTTCAGTGTGACGCTCCATTCTTAAAGCCAATGTTTCCAAACCTTGGAGCAAAAGAAATGCATTTAATGGTGATAAGGCCGCGCCAGTATTACGTAGTGGGACCGTTCTTGCACGCCCGATAAAGGCTGCTGGCCCGAAGGCTTCGGTATAAACGACACCGTGGTAAGACGGCTCGGGCTTATTAAGAACGGGGAAACGCTCTTTATTAGCCACCCAATCGAATTTACCGCTATCGACAATCATTCCACCCAATGAGTTTCCATGACCGCCAATATATTTTGTTAAAGAGTGAATAACGATATCCGCTCCGTACTCTATTGGCTTAATGATACATGGTGTTGCAACCGTATTATCAATCATCAGCGGCACGCCATACTTATGCGCGACATCAGCGAGAGCTTTGATATCAACAATATTCCCCGCAGGGTTACCAATACTTTCGCAAAAAATCGCTTTAGTATTCTCATCAATAAGCGCCTCTATTGAAGATGCGCTGTCGTCCTGCGCAAAGCGGCAATCGATTCCCAAAGATGGAAACATATGTTTAAACAACGTGTATGTTCCGCCGTAAAGCATTGGGACAGTAACAATATTGTCGCCCTGCTCCGCAACTGTTAACACTGCATATTGAATGGCTGCGCTGCCCGCGCTGACAGCAAGGCCAGCAATTCCGCCTTCCATGGCTGCAACGCGTTTTTCCAAGACATCATTCGTGGGATTCATAATACGCGTGTAGATGTTGCCCGGCACAGCAAGATCGAATAAATCGGCACCATGTTGGGCGTCATCGAATTCATAAGCGACAGTCTGATAAATGGGAACAGCAACAGATTTTGTCACGGGGTCTGTTTCATAACCAGCGTGCACACCCAGTGTTGCGTCTTTGAAATTTTCTTCGGACATGATTTTTCCTTACTTATGCTTACATAGATATGAATTTTGTCAGTAAATATATTGGGGATTATAGAATAATGTAAAGAGCCTTACGCACGAAAATATAAGATGCGAAATTGATGAATGGCACACATTCAAAAAACTCTAATGTTAGCGTTTTTTTTCAACGCTAACGTCGCCAGCTCAAAATCTCTGTAAGTCTTTTTAGGAATGGCGCGCCGGGGAAGATTCGAACTCCCGACCCCTTGATTCGTAGTCAAGTACTCTATCCAGCTGAGCTACCGGCGCGCATGATTGTTCAAAATCGCCGCGAAGTTACGCCATATTAATTATCAATGCAAGCGTTGAGTTTAAATTAAATTAAAGTCTTTCTTATCTGTATAAATTTATTGATAGAATCTGTGTTGGTCTTGACTTTGCGTATTCTAACGGCAATGCTAGTTATTAAGTTAACTTAATTTGATCTGTATTCCATTTATCACTCTAACAATTACAAGTTTATATAACGACGGAATGACTATGTTGCGCGACATGAAAACAAAGATATTTTTAACAACAGCTGCGATCTCGGCTTTTACATTCTTAACGCCAATTCAATCGCACGCGCAAGGCAATCAATCGCCTTCACTTATTATAACCAGCGGCCCAGTTCCTGAAAGTTTGCGTGAAGGGATATACACAAAGCCACTTGAAATTAGAGATATTACGGCACAAGAAATTTTAAGCACTGGGGATTTTGACGGATCGAGTACTGTTATCGCCAATAAGATTGGTGATTTATCCAGAACATTAGGGCGCGTTCAAAGCCGCGTTACGAATTTAGCGAATAGCCTTAGTCAGATACAGCGCACAAACGAAGCTCGTTCCGCCGAGTATTTTGCAAGCGTTGCGACTATAAACACACAGTTGCAAAGCGGGACAACACCAGGTAACCCGCGGCTTGTTAATCGTCTTGAGAAAGCAGAGCGCAATTTAGATGCATTGGGTGCGAGTATTTCAGGATTAAGTAATGTTGCTGTTAATGCCGCGGGAGCTGCATCCGAAGCATCATTCTTACTAGAAAGCACGCGTGCAGCCTTTGCCGTTTCTGGCGCCGTTGAAGAAGATCATATCAAGCTTTCCGAATTAGAGGATAGTATTAGCGGTACAATGGTTCTTATTGAACGTGTTTTAAATACCGTTAATGACGATATTACGCGTACAACAAATTATGTTGCCGCTGAGCGTAACAATCTTCGTACGCTTGCGCTCGGTGTTACGAATGGTGATTTATTTGGTAAAAGCCTTGCGAGCCGTCCATTTTCCGGTGCGGCTGAATTTGGGGGTGCATCAGATGCTGGGCCTATTGGTCAAAATGCGCCTGCAACACTTTCCGGCCCTCGTGCACTTGCGAAAATTAAATTTGATCGTAGTGATGTGGATTACGAACAGCCTGTTTATAATGCCGTGTCAGAAGCGTTAAAGCGCTATCCAGATGCGCGTTTTGATCTCGTTGCCGTTAGCCCGACAAGTGGTAATGCAGCAGAGGTTGCGATTGAGACTACACGTGCCCGCCGCAACGCGGAAAAAGTACTACGTACATTGTCACAGTTAGGATTAGACACAAATCGTGTGGACCTATCATACAATAGCAGCGACACCGCGACATCTAGCGAAGTTCATTTGTTCATCAAGTAGTTTTACGTAATATTTGACATTGTACCCTCTATTATGCTTATCTTTTGCATATTTTGTAATAGAGTAAGTATTAATGAACGCGCGAAGCGATGACACGCAGCTTGAAGATTATATAAAAAATGCAGAGCTTTTGCATGTTTCAGAAGCTGCTGAATTAAAAGTCGCTCAACACGATCAAAAAATAGCGAAAGTGACACAAAGTGTTTCTACAGAAACAGCCACAAATGCTGTTTTCTTTTCTGTCGCTGCCTATTTGGGTTTTGAAGGCCTAGGGTGGGCAGCTGTTGGAACGGGATTAGTATATCTTAGATTGTATCAAACCTATAGAAGACCGTGGTTAAAGAGAGACGCTATACAAAACTCTCAAAAACGCTTCAACGAAACCCAAAACCCTTCTGAATTTAACGGCGACCGCCTTACGCACAAACAAACCGTCAAATTTGATGACCAGTCTGCTTATTCAGCGTTCTTTTCCAAGCCTGAAGCGGCTAAAGATGAAACACCATCAAAATTTGACCATTTTTATCAAAATGTAGGGCATGTTAGTGGCGCAGTGATCGGAAAAGCATTCAGTCGTATTAGACCTGCTAGTGAGCCTTATTGGGCCAATTTCACTGAAAAAGCCGTTGCACGCACCCTTATTAAATCCACAGACATCCTCGCAGAACCATTACCAGAACGTGCTGTTTTATTCCGCTCTAACCAATATCTAAGAGACAATAAAATAGAACGATGGGATGCTAAGCGCTGGGGGATTATCGGCAGCGTCGTTGATTATGGCGCCAATTTAGGGACTGTTGCTATACGGTCCGCTGCAAAAACTAATTTTGTTCAAAAACAACTACAGAGATCATTTGTCAAAAATGCTCGCCCCATTGTTTTAATGGACGACCCGGCCTATAAACCGCCGCGTCGTGTTCTACGCACGCTTTTTAAAACATCCCGCTATACAGGCGTCAGTCAAATTCCTGCAAACAAAGAAGAACGCGAAGAATCTAGAGATGCAGAGATACAAAGTCGCAAAGGTGATTACAAAGAAATGTTTTGGAATGCTGTTGGGGTTGGTGGCGCCTTTGAATTTACTGCTGTCGTCACTAAAAATGTAATTTCTAATATGTCCAGTCCAGACACTTTAAATCTTGCTGCGCTGTGGGCACTGACAGCTTGGGTTTCGCTCGACCCCTTAAAACATATGCTAGATGACCAAAGAAACATCACAAAGCGTATTGAAGACGCCAACGAATCTATAGATGGGCATGACGATGTCTGTGATTTTATGGATAACATGGAAAAAGTACCCGCCTAAATCCCTCCTTGACCCGCGGCATTAATTGCATAGGATGTGAATTAACGACAGGATATTTACTTTGACTGCAGATTCCATCACCTCTTCCACCATACCGCTGGATACTCAGCCCATCTCGGTTCAGGTGACACGTGATCCCGTACAAATTGAAGCGGCGCAGCGTTTACGTTATCAGGTTTTTTACGAAGAGTTTGCAGCGAAACCCAATCATGAAATGGCCGTTGCACGGCTTGATTTCGATGATTATGACGCCTATGCCGATCATTTAATCGTTATCGATCATGCCAAAGGCGATAAAATTGTTGGGACTTATCGTTTATTACAACAAGATGCAGCCAAACGAATTGGTCAATTTTATTCCAGCGATGAATATGACCTGACCCCCCTGCTCAACTCAAAACATAATCTATTGGAACTTGGTAGGTCATGTGTGATGCCGGATTATCGGACAAAATCTGTGATGAATTTACTTTGGGAAGGTATCGCGGAGTATATAACGGAAAATGATATCGGGATAATGTTTGGGTGCGCTAGTCTCCACAGCACCGATATTAAAAGCATTTCTTTACCGCTTTCTTATTTGCATCATTATCATTTAGCGCCCGAAGATATCCGCACGCGGGCTCTTAAAGGTCGTTACATTAACATGGATATTATCCCGAAGGATGAATATGAAGCCAAGCGTGGCTTTAATGAGCTTCCGCCGCTTATTAAGGGGTATCTTCGTGTTGGTGCGGTGATTGGTGATGGAGCGTTTATTGATCATCAATTCAATACAACGGATGTTTGTATTGTTATGGATACGCGTAACCTATCAGATCGTTATCGCAAGCATTTTGAACGCAAGATGCAAAAAGAAATGCCAGGTAAGAATGACGAAGGCGTAGAACAGTAATGCGGCCTATTATTGCAAGCCTCAAATTTATGGCGTTTTTTGTTTTATGTCTTGTTTTTGTACCGCCACAGGTTGTTGTTTTGTGCATTACAAAAGACGATAAGGCTTTATTTCTTCCCATGATTTGGATGAGGTGTGTTTGTTTCATTTTTCGCATTCGCGTTTTTGTTGAGGGTAACCGCAATATTCAAAACCAAGTCATTGTTATGAGCAATCACCTTTCCTATCTCGATATTCCGGCTATTGGGAGTGTTATTCCGCATTCGTTTGTTTCAAAAGCTGATGTTGCAAAGTGGCCTATTTTTGGATTTTTAGCCGGTTTGAGGCTTACAGCTTATGTCGTTCGAGGATCAAAAGATCCGGAACTTGCCAGCAAAGGTGTTGAAGAGTATTTAATGCGCGGCGAGAGCCTTATTGTATTTCCTGAGGGTACGTCGACGGACGGGCAAGATGTTCTAGATTTTAAAACTGGAATATTTGCGCGTGCGATTGACTGTCAGGTTAACGCTCTCAAGATTCAGCCTACTACGATTAAAGTTATCTCCGCAGATAACCGCGAGGTAAAAACACAGGATGATCGGGACATTTACGCGTGGCATCGCGACATGACAACGGAGCTGCCTGCGCATTTATGGCATTTTGCTTGCTCCAGAGGTGCACACCTTAAAATTATATTTCATCCATGCATTGAAATTGAATCTCATCATGATAGAAAAACACTTGCCAAAGATACCCATAAAGCCGTATCCAATGGGCATAGATTATTAAAAGCAGCTTAAATTTAAGGAGAAGCAATGTCAGACGCAATTTTGCCAGAAGAAGTTTCACAACTACAAGCCTATCTTGGCAAAACCTTTAAAACTGATGGTTTTGCGCTTAAAATGCGTGAAAAGGCGACTGATTCTGTTGAAGTTATTTTAAACGGCGAATTTATTGGCGTTCTCTATAAAACGATCGATGAAGGTGAAACATCCTACGATTTTAATATGAGCATTCTTGATATCGACCTGCCCGGATAAAACCACTTATTTTCTAATAAGCACTGGTTTATCTTTTTTGTTTTTGCCCATAGCACCGATTGTCTGTTAAACTATTAATTGGTTTGAGCTTTTTTGACTTAGGTGAATTTTGCGCGTTTTACGTTTTATAGCAATATATTTGTGTACTGTTGGTTTCTGTTTTTTTGGCAGTGCTATGGCCGCTGAGACCCCTAATTTTGTAGATAAGTCTGTTTTTAAGAACCAATCTTTAATCACCAATCTTTCTAGCCTCGATTTTGAACAAATTTCTCCTTTTGATTTCAATGAAGACAGTCTTAATGAATATATTTTGATGGATAGTGATCAGGGGGTTTTCAATAAGTACACCATCATTGGTTATCATAATAAACGTATTGTTCAACTTGCTGAAATTAATGCCGCACGTATCATGATTTCTCATGAAATGGTTGATGGTGTTCGTAGTGTTTTAGGATTTAGAAATCTTAATAATGATTTTGACTATGATCTGTATAATTGGAACGCTCCTCAATCACGTTTTATATCCAATAAAAGCGATGGTTTAGGAGGCAAAAAATGATTCGACCTATTTTTTGCATTCCTTTTTTAACTTTTACAGTGTGTTTATTGCTAACCCAGATCGCATTTGCACAGTGCACTTCGGTTATTCCGGGACTTCCGGATATTCCCAGCGTTCCTTGTAGCGAACCTTTTACTCCCAATACACCGTCCACACCAACAGATGGACCGAATCTAGCCGGATCACCGAATGAGCCAAAGCACGTTAATAACGCATGTGATGGCGATTTTATGAATCAGATTTATGCGCGCTCTTTTTTAGAAGCTAATCGTGAAATTATGATAGGTGAGCTGCTTGTTAACAAGCCTGATAGTGTTCTAGAGTACACTTGCTTTGACGGTATAGTTAAAGCAACCGCAGAAACTGCCGGACTCATTTTCACAGAATCTAACTTATGGCTAGGCACTGCTAGTGGTGCTTATTCAACTGTTCCTAACCCGGGAGGCCCAGACATTATACTAAATGTTTATATGGGTGATTTGAGGCTTGATACTTCGTTAAATCTGCTTGTGATGAGAAGCTTGGATAGTTTTGTAGATGCAACTTCACCAGTTACAGGCAGTTTTGTTGAAACCTTCTTGAATGGTAGAGGCCTCACAAATAATGTCGCTGCATCTGTTGGGGCAGCAAGTTACGGTTGTTCAAACATGGATGCGGTCTATGATTTGGCGAAATGTGACAATATAGATGTGAATACATTTTTTATGCGCTTTTCTGACATGGTTGGCACTGACCCTAGAGATACTCTACCTGCAAGCCTACAATGTTCTGCAACAGATTCTAATCCTATTGTCACTGCTGCCATTGATGTAGCTAACAATACAGATGGTACATATGTTTCGAAGGACCCATTCGAAGTTTATACAGAGATGGTCTATGAATCGACCTGTACTGACCCAATTCCAACAGGGATAATGTGGGCGGAACAGGAAACATTTACCTATGGCCCAACAGGCAGCATAACAAGTGCGACTAGGCGTGAGTTTGAGGAATATATATGTGCTAACCCAGGGTGTTATTATGAACCGACAGCTTCGGGTGGTTTTGGAGCATGTCGTGAAACACCTTGATGAAAATAAAATGATATTTGCGTCATAGATCATAAATCGAATACAATATAAGAAGAGCATTTAATAATGATAATTAATTTAAACAATTTAATAACCAAATATGCGCCATCTATTTTAGGTGTCTTTGTTGTATGTTTTTGTTTGGCTTCACCAGCAAATTCACAAACATTTGCAGATTCTGCATGTGACCCGGAATATTATCAATCCCTTGAAGCAAGAGCCTTTATAGAGGCGCAAAGAGAAATCACACAAAATCAAAACCTTATTCAAAAACCCGACAGCGTTTTAGAATATACTTGCTTTGATAATCATTTACGTGAGCTAGCCCTTCATGCGTTAGATATGTTTAGTGAAACAGCGCGTTGGGGTAATGTTTTACCTGATACGCATATGGATGACGCCTTGGAAGCTCTGATATCCTCTGCTTTAGTTGCCTATGACAATGCTAATTTTCCCGCCTCTTTATTAGGTGGGCGCGTTGCAGCAACTGGTGGATGGACAGGAACACCTCCAACAGAGGCTAGTGGTTCAGGGCGCTATGATTTTGAAAGCTCTATTGCGGCAAGTTCGCCTTATGCTTGTGATATTATGCAGGCCGTGTGGCAGAAAGCGAAATGTATGAATTTTGCTGCTATCGCCGCCAATGATGGATTTTTTACGTTTGCTGATTATGCTACGGGAGGCGATAAGCGCTTTCCCACGGGGTCTTGTGCGAGTGTTACTGCGCAGTTTGAAAATAATTATCAAATTGCTTTAGGTAAGCAGACCGATGGAACACCAGCTCCGACGCAAACTCCATGGAGAGAAGATGATGTTGTCACGTATTATGATCGATTTTTCCCCCCATCAGGATGCGGCACAGGAGCAACCAGTCGTATAAGAACAGGGCTTGTTGTTGAAGATAAATCAAGAGACGGCCAACCTACTAACTACTATGCCGAACATATCTGTATTGTACCTGGATGTCATTGGGTACCTAGTGGGACAAGTAATAATCCAGCATCTCCACATGTTCCAGGAAACTGTGTGCCTTAACAGGCTCATGATTTTTTAGATAATATTGCTTTTACAGCTTTTTCAAAACCAGGATTTTCAGTTTTTAGATCAAGCATTTTTTCGATTGTTTGGATATTCTTATTTTGATCTAGATTCACATCAGGTGAGAGTTTCGGTTTTGTAATAGGTTTACTCTTTCCTTGAGACTGGCTGATTTTATCACGCATTTTTTCCAGCATTCCGGGATGCTCTTTTTTCATTTTTTTACGCATTTTAGCGAGCTGAACAAGCACAAGCTTGCGTAACTCTGCTTTTTTATCTCTATTTTGATTACTGTGCGTGTGTTTCATGGGTTTATTTTACACGCTTTTTTCTTTAGACCCTATTAATGATGTTAAAAATCTACACAGGTCTCACAGCACTTGCAGAGCCTTTCCTTAATTCGCTTCTCAATAAGCGCCTCAATAAGGGAAAGGAAGATGCACAACGTGTCGACGAGCGCAGAGGCATAATAAGGCTTCCGCGCCCCAGCGGTCGCTTATTATGGCTTCATGCCGCTAGTGTTGGAGAAGCGCAATCAGCACTGATTTTGATTCATGCTGTTTTAAAAGAAAATCCAGATTTTAATATTATGGTTACAAGCGGGACCGTAACATCAGCACAGCGTATGAAAGATA
Source organism: Bdellovibrionales bacterium (assembly GCA_045106175.1). Classification (GTDB taxonomy): domain Bacteria; phylum Pseudomonadota; class Alphaproteobacteria; order Micavibrionales; family Micavibrionaceae; genus TMED27. Next base: position 9,662 of record JBGCEF010000052.1, on the reverse strand, counting down.
GCCTGCCTGAAAGAGTATTTCATCAGTATGTACCATTAGATCACCCCCAATGGGTATCTCGGTTCTTGGATCATTGGAAACCTAATTGCGTGTTTTGGATGGAATCGGAATTATGGCCGAATATGCTTTTAGAGATCAAAAGACGAAACATTCCAGCCGCCTTGATTAACGCGAGGCTTTCGCCGCGTTCTTTTTCAAGATGGAAGATAATTGGTAGGAGTATTCTAAAACTGCTGGCGGTTTTTGATGTTATTTTAGCGCAAACAGATAAAGATGCTGATTATTTTAAAGCGCTTGGCGCGGATAATGTTCAAGTATCAGGAAACTTAAAATATAGCGCAGCCCCTCTTTCGTATCATGAAGCGGATTTAGCGGGTTTATCGGAGGCGGTTGGTAAACGTCCTCTATTGATCTATGCCAGTACGCATAAAGGCGAGGAAAACATTGCGGCTGATCTTCATGTGCGCCTTCGTAAGAACCATCAAAATTTGTTAACAATTATCATACCCAGGCATCCAGAGCGCGGTGATCATATTGCTCAAAGCTTAAGTGACGTTGACGCCAATCTTCAGATGAGGGGCACAGAGAAGTCTTTGCCAGACATCTCGACTGGTATCTATATTGCGGATACCTTAGGTGAATTAGGATTGTTCTATCGTTTGGGTGATATTGTTTATATTGGTCGGTCATTAAGTCATGATGGTGGTGGTGGCCATAACCCTTTAGAGCCAGCGCAGCTTAAATGTGCCATTTTGCATGGTGAGCATATTCAAAACCTTCGCGAGATTTATGATGATATGCAGGCCCGTGATGCGAGTATTTGTGTTAAAGATGCTGATATGCTTTTTGATGCTATGCAGCGAATTTTGACGGATGATAATCACAAGAACAGCTATATTGAGACGGCTTATGATTTTGCACATTCAAAAGCGCATATTGTGGAAGATGTTATGAAGCATGTGCGGTCGCCGTTATCTCAAGAAAGGGGAGGAAATGGTTAAAACCCCGTCTTTTTGGTATCCTGCGCCTGATGTAAAGAAACCTTTAAAAGCGTTTATGCTATCACCGCTTTCATGGTTTTATCATCTGGGGTTTAAAATCCACTATGGCGTGGTTGATGCAAAGGTTGTTGATGTTCCGATTATTTGTGTTGGAAATTTGAATGTGGGTGGGACAGGTAAAACACCGTCTTGCATTGCGCTTGAAAAGATTTTCACAGAACGGAATATTACGAAAGCCCCCTATTTTTTATTGCGCGGGTATGGGGGGAGTGAGCGCGGGCCTCTTCTTGTTAATCCAGAAACAGATTTATCCAAAGATGTTGGTGATGAAGCACTGTTGTTGTCGCGATATGCACCAACGATTATTGCTACCGATCGTGTTGAGGGCGCAAAATATGCGAAAGAATTGGGCGCAGATTTGGTTATTATGGATGACGGGTTTCAAAATCCATCTTTAGAAAAAGATATAAGCCTGCTTGTTATTAATGGGGCGATTGGTTTTGGTAATGGTTGTCTTTTGCCTGCAGGGCCCCTGCGGGAACCTTTAGAGGAAGGCCTCAATAAGGCTAATGGCTTTTTGCTGATTGGTGATGATGCGCATGATGTTCGATCTATATTGCCTTCTGATAAACCTGTTTTTGGTGCAACCTTAAAAGCATTTGAGGATAACCTGCCTTGTAGAGATAAGCGTTACATTGCGTTTACAGGCCTTGGTTATCCGCAGAAATTTTTTAACTTTTTAATGCATGATTGCGGTTACGATATTATTGAGACTGTCGGTTTTTCCGATCATTACGATTATCAAGATCGCGATATTGAGCGTTTACGCGCACTTGCAGATAAAGAAAACGCAGCGCTTATTACCACAGAGAAAGATTTTGTACGTTTATCCCCTTCTCAACGCGATGGTGTTTCTACATTGCCTGTGTTTATGCAATTTTCGGAAGAAGACGCCTTGGCTGCGTTTATTCAAGGCGAGTTGTCATGAAACACATCAGATATCTTTTAGAATCCTGTTTGATTTACGGGCTTTATTTCATCTTTAAGCTTTTGCCAGTGACTATAGCATCGAATATTGGTGGTTGGATTGGCCGTAATATTGGTGCACATCTTGCGACAGGACGCAAAGCGCGGCGTCATTTGATACGGGCAATACCTGATTTAGACGAAAACAGACAAAATGCTACGCTTTTGGGAATGTGGGATAATTTAGGGCGTTATATGGTTGAATATGCGCATTTAGAAACAATCGCGCGTGATTACACGGTTATTGAGAATGCGGATCTTTTGGATCCTTATATCCAAGGAGAAAAATCGGCTATTTTTATTGGAGCGCATCTTGCGAATTTTGAAGTTGCGCAGGCATCAATGTTTTTGCAATGCAGCCTAGCCATTGATGCAACCTATCGCGCGCCGAATAATCCATACGCGCATAAGCTGTTGAATAATGTTCGCACACTTGGCGGAAAGCTTGGTTCTCACGCTAAATCCCAGGCTGGTGGGCGTAGCATGATGAAGGCTGTTAAAGGCGGGCAGAATGTTGGCATTATGATCGATCAAAAATATAATGAAGGCATTAATGTTCCATTTTTTGGACATGATGCGATGACCAATCCGGTTTGGGTTCAGCTTGCGCAGAAATACGAGAAAGATATCGTTCCTGTTCAAGTTGTTCGTGATGATGGGGTGAAATTGCGTGTTATTTTACACCCGCCCCTTCCTTTTGAAAAAGACGAAGCTGTAGAGGCGATAATGCTTCGTGCTAATACGATGTTGGAGGGGTGGATTCGTGATAACCCCTCACAATGGTTATGGCTTCATAAACGATGGAAAGATTTTTAAGATGAGCGAACAACAATATGATTATGATTATTTTGTAATAGGAGCGGGTTCTGCGGGTGTTCGTTCGGCGCGTATTGCATCTTCACATGGGGCAAAGGTTGGGATTGCAGAAGCATCTGCATTAGGCGGCACATGTGTTAATTTAGGGTGTGTTCCAAAAAAGATTATGGCTTATGGGGCGGATTATCATGGTCATTTTCATGATGCGCGAGGATATGGATGGGACGTGCCCGAAGATATTGCGTTTGATTGGACAACGCTTATTCAAAACCAGCGCAATGAAGTTAAACGCCTTAACTCTGCCTATGAAAAGACATTGAAGAATGCGGGTGTTGATATTTTGAATGGATATGCCCGCTTTGTGGATGCGCATACTTTGGATGTGGATGGACATATTGTTAAAGCGGATAAGATTTTGATTGCCGTTGGTGGCAAGCCACGTGTTCCACATCAACCAGGTGGAGAGCTTATGGTGCTTTCTGATGATATGTTTAGCTGGCCGCAACACCCCAAAAAAGCCGTCATTGTCGGTGGTGGCTATATTGCTGTTGAATTTGCGCATATTCTTCACGGTGTTGGTGTAGAGGTTGATCTTATTTATCGCGGAGATTTATTTTTGCGTGGGTTTGATCATGATATTCGCACGCATCTGGCAAAAGAAATGAAAAATCAGGGCGTGAAGGTTCATTTTGATAGCGACCTTAAGGCCTGCGAAAAGACAAATGACGGCTTTTTGGTTCATACGAGCACAGGCGAGCTTTTATCATGCGATGTTGCGCTTGCGGCTATTGGACGCGTACCGAATGTCGAAGGATTGAATTTGGAAGCCGCAGGCGTATCAGTGCTGGATAATGGGCAGATTGATATTGATGAAGATTATCGCACTAATATAGAGAGTGTTTTTGCCTGTGGTGATGTTGCAAACAGAGATAATTTGACGCCTGTTGCGATCAAAGAAGGTCACGTTATAGCGGATCGATTGTTTAATGCGCAAAATGGGCGCTATGTGAACTATGATAATATCGCAACGGCTGTTTTTTCTGATCCCCCTATTGGCACCGTCGGGTTGAGTGAGGAAGATGCGAAAGCGCAAGGGTATGATGTGATTTGTTATAGCTCTACTTTTACCCCTATGCGAAACCAGTTAGCGCAGAAACAAGAAAAGACATTTATGAAACTAGTTGTTGATCAGAAATCTGATCGAGTGCTTGGACTACATATGGCGGGATTAGATGCGCCTGAAATTTTGCAGGGTTTTGCTGTTGCCATGAATTGCGGTGCTACGAAAGCGGATTTTGATCGCACGATGCCCATTCATCCAACATCCGCGGAAGAATTTGTTACACTGACATAGATTTAGTTGATCGTTTTGCCTTCGTTGGCAATCGATTTAGGCAATGCAAAATTAGCGTATTTTGACGCTGGATATGCTTCGTTTCCGTTTGATGCGTCTTCTTCGGCTAAAGCATATATGCGCGCCATATTAGCGGAAAATAAGCGCATTCCAGCATCGCTTAAAAAACGTCGTTGGCAGATATCATCTAAAAAGCTAACGACATCCTTTGGGAATGCCTTGTCTTTTTTAAACTCTTCCATGATCAAGCTCGTTTCAAATTTAGTAACATCATATGTTACCGCGGCTGATGTTGCGATGTCGGCTTCATGTAACAAAATACATAGTGAGGTTAGTTTTTGGTCTTTTTCCAATTTTGAAATATCAGTCGATAAATTAAGTGTGTGCGTTTTATCGCGCCCCCCTAGATAATGAAATTTATAGGCGGCCTTCATCTGCATCATGGGGTTTGTTGGATCATCCATTGGTGATACATCGGTGGTTAATAACATGATATAAATATTCATGAGTGTATCGTTATCGCAGCCTGCTTTTTGCAGATAAGGTTTAGCGATATTAAATGAGTGCTTTTCTGCATGTCCCTCGACATGAACACCTTTGATAAAATTACCCTGACCATTATGATCCAAATCGTGAATACAAGCTGCGGAGAGAAGCGTGCAGATATCTTTTGCATTTAACTCTCTTGCTGTTGATTTGAAAATATCATTATTGTTAGCGATTAAACGGATTGTTTGCGCCAACACTTTTCGAAAATGCATGTCATTATGATATGAGGGTTCATTGTAGACCTGTCCTAAAATAGCAGATGCAATCACAATGCTCATATCATCTGGCTTTACACTGACATTCAGGTGATCTAGGGCAAATACGCATAACGCAAGCAATGAGGGCGGGTTTTTATTGATATGCCACGCCCGAAACAGCGTTTCTATATCTTCGGCTGACTTCTGAGAGAAGTCTTTGGTTTCTAACAAAATATCAGCTGTATTTGTTAAATTCTCAAGATGCTCATCCAGAAAATGGACGCTTTGTGTGATGGCTTGGTCCATTAGCATTTCCGCAGGCCATGCTTGCGATTTGCGCAGGCTCATCATTGTTTGCGCCACCGCGTTCATGTTTTTTTCAATATTGGCTTTTACCTGCATCTTTACTGGCTTTTTGTCACTCACAATATACAAATTTCACTATATCATAATTCGTTATCAATACGGAAAAAGTTACAGTTATGCTTCTCGTGATTATTACCAGTTAAACTAAGGCTTTGCGTGTTGATTGTCTTTCGATTATAACTATTTTCTTAAATTGAATTTATATTAAAAGGATACGCATGATGCGTGACAATCAATCAAAGCAATGGTCACCAGACGGATGGAGAAGCAAAGAGGTTCTTCAGATGCCGACTTATACCGATCAAAATGCGCTTGAAGCCGCAGAAGCAGAATTACGAGGCTTACCCCCGCTTGTATTCGCAGGAGAGGCACGTGCGTTGCAGCGTGATCTTGGAAATGTTGCCAATGGGAAGGCGTTTTTACTGCAAGGTGGTGATTGTGCGGAGAGCTTTTCTGAATTTAGTGCGAATAAAATTCGTGATACTTTTCGTGTGATTTTGCAGATGTCTGTGGCTTTGACCTATGGTGGGTCTTTACCGGTTGTTAAAGTTGGTCGTATTGCAGGGCAATTTGCAAAGCCGCGATCATCCGATACAGAAACAAAAGATGGTATTACATTGCCGAGCTATCGTGGTGATAACATCAATAGCCTTGAGTTTACCGAAGATGCTCGCATTCCAAACCCTCAGCGTTTGATCCAAGCTTATCATCAAGCATCTGCGACACTTAATCTTTTACGTGCGTTTTCTAAAGGCGGGTATGCGGACCTTAATCGTGTGCATGGATGGAACCTTGATTTTGTTGAGGATAGTCCGCTGAAAGAACGCTATGAAGACCTAGCGGCACGCATTGATGATGCGCTTCGCTTTATGGCGGCTTGCGGGATTAACAGTGATAGTGTCCCTGCCCTTCGACAGACTGATTTTTACACGTCGCATGAAGCCCTTCATTTAAATTACGAAGAAGCGATGACGCGTCGTGATAGCTTGACGGGGGATTATTACGATACATCAGCGCATTTCTTATGGATAGGTGCGCGCACCCATCAGGCAGATAATGGTCAAATTGATTTTATTCGTGGCATTAAAAACCCACTTGGCCTTAAATGCTCTCCGGCGCTTGAAGGAGATGAGCTTATTCGTCTTATTGATACGGTTAATCCAGACAATATTCCGGGTCGTTTAACATTGATTGCACGTATGGGACATGATCAGGTTGAAGAAAAACTTTCTCCGCTTGTGCAGCGTGTTAAAGCAGAGGGGCGCAGCGTTGTTTGGTCTTGTGATCCGATGCATGGGAATACTTTCACATCAGAAACGGGCTATAAAACGCGTCGCTTTGAGAATATCTTGCAAGAGGTTCGTGGCTTTTTTGCCGTTCATAAGGCCGAAGGCACGCACCCCGGTGGTGTTCATTTTGAGATGACAGGCGATGATGTTACCGAATGTGTTGGTGGTGCGTATGCGATTGGTGATGAAGATTTATCAAGTCGTTATCACACAGCTTGTGATCCGCGTTTGAATGCAAATCAGGCTTTGGAATTGGCGTTTTTGATTGCTGATGAATTAAAAGCTGTTCGTAATGGCGAGTCTATACAGCCAGCAGAAGCAGCAGCAGCAGAATAGAGCGAGGGTTTTATGCTTAGCCTAACCTTAGCGCAAATAAACCCTACGCTAGGTGATGTTGCTGGCAATTCTCGTATTATTTTTGATGTTTGGCAGAATTTAGAGCAGGATGGAGAAGTTCTCGCGACTAGCCAAGCTGCTTTATGTGTTTTTCCTGAACTTGCGCTAACGGGCTATCCGCCAGAAGACCTTATTTTAAATGCTAATTTTATCAATAAGATAGAAGCGGATGTTGAATCCTTATGTCAGAAATCAAAATCGTTTATGACGGCTGCGCTGATAACATGCCCGTGGCGGATTGATGGCCATGTTTATAATGCTGCGCTTTTGATTTATGACGGTGTGATCCAATCAGTTACCGCAAAGCATCATCTTCCTAATTATGGAGTTTTTGATGAAAAGCGTGTTTTTAAAGCTGGACCGCTCCCCAATGTCATAGATTTTAAAGGCGTAAAGCTTGGCGTGATGATATGCGAAGATATGTGGCATAGTGATGTTGCGTTGCATTTGAAAAACCAAGGTGCGGATATTCTTATCGTGCCAAATGGAAGCCCTTGGCGCATTGGGAAAGAAGCTGTTCGTTTTGATCATGCGTATAAACGTGTTCAGGAGACCGGGCTTGCGCTTGTTTACATTAATCAAGTTGGTGGACAGGATGAGTTGATTTTTGATGGCGGGTCTTTCGTGATGAATCCAGATGGGAGAATAGCCTCTGCAAATGCTCCGTTTTTCGAGAGCTTTGATATCTTTGATTTCATTAAAAACGATGATGATATTCTTACACTCAAAGGTAAAACATCTAGCCCACCTGAAACAACAGATCATCAAAGTATGAGCCATCTATACGATGCTCTAGTGCTCGGGCTTAAGAATTATGTTATTAAGAATGGTTTTTCTCAAGTTGTTTTAGGGCTTTCCGGCGGTATTGATAGTGCGTTGTGTGCGGCGATTGCCGTTGATGCGTTGGGCAAAGAGAATGTGAGATGTGTGATGCTTCCCTCGCCATTTACATCCCAAGATAGCCTTGATGATGCAAAGACTTGCGCAAACGCTCTTGGGGCTAGCTATGAGATTTTTGAAATTCATGATGCGATGAAGGCATTTGAAGGGATTATTCCTGATCTTGACGGTATTGCACATGAGAATATGCAGAGCCGTTGTCGCGGGGTTATTCTGATGGCGTTATCCAATCAAAGCGGAGCGATGTTGCTGACCACAGGTAATAAAAGTGAGATGGCGGTCGGCTATGCCACGCTTTATGGGGATATGAATGGCGGCTTTAATCCGCTTAAGGATGTTTATAAAATGCAAGTCTATGCGCTTGCTGAGGCAAGAAACACGCTTTACGGTGATGTTATTCCTGATCGTATATTAACGAAAGCCCCGTCTGCGGAATTGCGCGAGGATCAGACGGATCAGGATAGCTTGCCGGAGTATGATGTCTTGGATGATATTCTTAAAGGGCTGATTGAAAATGAAGACAGCCTTGAAGATATTGCCGCGCGTGGACATGATTTAGAAACAATCAAAAAAATCGCGCATTTGTTGCGCATTAACGAGTATAAACGTTATCAAGCGCCGCCGGGCACAAAGGTTACTACGCGTGCCTTTGGCCGTGATCGCCGTTATCCCATGACGAATAAATATCGCTTTGATTAGTTGCAAGTTCTCAATTTGTGACTTAATCTTTGCCATCTTTTAGAATAAGGAAATATTATGTCAGTACGTGTACGTTTTGCACCCTCACCTACCGGGATGCTTCATATTGGAAATGCTCGCACCGCGTTGATTACGTGGTTATTTGCGCGCAGCCAGAATGGGCATTTCTTATTGCGCATTGATGATACTGATAATGAGCGTTCTAAAGTTGAATATGAAGAAGCGATTGAAGAAAGCTTGAGATGGCTTGGTTTGGATTGGGACGAAAAAGAAAACCAGAAGAACCGCCTTGCGCGTTATGATGAACAGATTGAGATGCTTAAAGCGAATGGGCGTCTATATGCTTGCTACGAGACACCTGAAGAGCTGTCACTTAAGCGTAAGTCACTGTTATCAAGAGGAAAACCGCCAATTTATGATCGCGCCGCTCTTGAGCTTAGCGATGAACAGATTGCCGGATATGAAGCAGACGGTCGTCGTCCGCATTGGCGTTTTAAGCTATTGGCTGAACCGATTGAATGGGTTGATCATATTCGTGGTGATGTGAAGTTTCACGGCAAAGACCTTTCTGATCCTGTTGTTTTGCGCGAAGACGGAAGCCCGCTTTATCATCTTTGTTCGGTTATTGATGATATCGATTTTAACATTACGCATGTTGTGCGCGGTGAAGATCATGTTTCGAACACGGCGACACATGTGCAAATGTTTGAAGCATTAGCGGATCATGTGCCTGACTTTGCGCATTTACCGCTAATTAGTGATGCGGAAGGCGGGAAGTTATCGAAGCGCTTAGGTTCTTTAAGTATTTTTGATATTCGCGACAATGAAGGGTTGGAGCCGATGTCGGTTTGCAGTCTTCTTTCTCGCCTTGGGACATCCGAGCCGATTGAAGCGTTTAGCGATATTGATCCGCTTATTGAGAGTTTTGGTTTCGATAAATTCTCACGCGGCACGCCAAAGCTAGATCCAGATGAGTTATTGCGCCTTAATGCGAAGATCATGCATGAAACTGATTTTGAAAGCGTTGAAAGCCGATTGGCGGATCTTGGGTTGAATGATATGGATGCAG
>JBGCEF010000051.1:0-18526 GCA_045106175.1 Bdellovibrionales bacterium | reverse complement strand
TTATGCGATCCTGTAACCATAATTCCTGCATCGGCTTTCCGATCCTTAACACTGAAATACAGCATCGGCGTAGGACCAAGCCCGACATTCTCGACATCAACCCCCGTACCCAAAAGCCCTTTAATCAGGGCCTCAACCAACATCGGCGATGTAGTACGGCCATCAAAACCAGTGCATACACGCTTCCCGCCTTGGCGAATAATCATGGTTCCAAACGCGCGACCTAACGCAAGTGCGTCATCTTCGCTTAAATTCTTTCCAATCTGTCCACGAATATCGTATTCGCGCAAAATTGTTGGGTTAAAATTATATCCTTCTGAAACAGGATTACTCTGCGGCTGCGACATCTGTTCTTTGTCCTTTAATTGTTTCTGCATATTTTAAAATAAGATCTTCGACTTTTGTTGTAATGTCTGGGTCATCTAAACCGTAGGCCATATTAGCCTCAATAAACCCTAAACGACTTCCGCTGTCATGCGTTTTACCTTCAAAACGCATGGCATTAAAATCTTGCGTAGCAATTAATTTATCGAGCGCATCGGTTAATTGAATCTCACCACCTGCACCAGTTTCAAAGGCGCTTAAATAATCAAACACTTCCGGTTGAAGAATATAGCGACCAATGACAGACATCTGAGAAGGCGCATCTTCAGGCTTAGGTTTTTCGACAAGCCCCTTAACAGCAATCGCATTACCACGCGTCTCACCTGGGTCAACAATGCCGTATTGATCAACGCGATCATGCGGCACATCCTCAACAGCAATTAAATTGCCGCCTGTCTCACTGTAAACATCAACCATCTGCTTTAGGCAGCCTTGTCCATTGGCATTATTGACCAAAACATCCGGCAAAATAACGGCGAATGGTTCATTGCCAACAAGCTTTGATGCACACCAAATCGCATGCCCCAACCCAAGTGGCTTTGGTTGGCGTGTTAAAAAGAGAGCACCCGCAGGCATAATCAAATCTTCAATTTTTTGTAAAACAGAAACCTTGCCACGACTTTTTAAAGTTTCTTGAAGCTCGGGATGCTCATCAAAATGCTCTTCTAACAGCTCTTTGTGACGCCCCGTAATAAAGATAAATTCTTCAATCCCGGCTTCTTTGGCTTCCTCAACAACATGTTGAATAAGAGGTCGATCATTAACCGGAAGCATTTCTTTTGGCATTGCCTTTGTAGCTGGCAAAAAACGTGTGCCTAATCCAGCAACTGGAAAAACGGCTTTGCGAATAGGTTGAATACTCATAAACTCCCCTCAGAGTGCAATATTGCGTTGCCGCATTTTATGGCATCTTATAGTCTGCTAATCAACGTTTTATTCGTCTGCTGAATTATCTTTCAGCAAAAAATCACGTGCCTGATTAAGCTTGGCTGCCATCCATTCCGACCCGTCTTGATCGGGATGTACCTTCTGCATCAATTTTTTATATGCGCTCTTAATATCATCAGCGCTTGCACCATCTTCTAAGCCAAGAACTTCTAAAGCATCTTCGCGCGTTGTAATTTCGGTTTGTGTATTTTTATCGCTAGAAGCCACGCTGTTTTTCTCCCGGAAAAAAGCAATAACAAAAGGAACAATCGCTGCCGCTAATCCTAATGCTGCTGCAAGCTTTCCAGTCAACGCCATATAGAAAAGAGCAATAACCAGAGTGGCCAGACAAGCCGCTAAAAATAAAGCTTTTATCTGCCTGATGTTCGCGTTGATAAAAAAACGATAGAGCGCGTATGCGCCGATCAAAAGTCCAAAAATAAGTAATAAATAAGGCATAGGATTATCAATACTCTAAGATGTTTTTCTTCGTAAGGGTTGGACACGACCTTTTAAAGTCTCTGGTGACAGAGTCATAATCAACTGACGAACTTCTTGTCGCGCGCCAATTTGAGACATCGTAAGCGGGTTTTTCGGATCATCTTTTAAATCTAATAACGTAAGACCCTTTAAAAATAATTCACGAAAAACAACACGCTCCCCAAAGCCTGACGCAACCGTAAACTCCGCAAATTTTGAAATTTGCTTCAAAAGAGCAGCAATCTGGAGTTTGTTTTTGGCATTGATATGCGAAAGGCGATTACGCATTACAATCCAATTTATTGAACCACCGTTTCGCATCTTTTTTTGACGCATTTGTTCTTCAACCATCTGCGTATAAACAGAAGGTCCTTTGATTTCAAACGTATCGGGATCAATCTCCGCAAGTAAATCTAAATCTATGAAGCTGTCATTCATAGGCGTTATAATTGTATCGGCGTGACTATGTGCAAGACGACTTAAAAAGCTATCTGTTCCGGGTGTATCCACGATGACAAAATGATTTTTTGCTTGTAATTCTCCAAGCGCCATTTCAAAAAACGCGTTCTCTTGCTCTTCTTGTTCAGCCACAGTTGGAGCCTGACTTTTATCAATCGCTAAATGTTCAGGGCTAGGAATATATTTTTTATGATTCTTGATAAATGAAAACCGATTACGCATGTAACGTGACAAAGTCCCCTGACGCGCGTCCAAATCGATGGTCCCCACTTTATATCCTAATCTCAACAAGGAAATCGCAACATGCATAGCGGTAGTAGATTTACCGGAACCGCCTTTTTCATTGCCAAAAACGATAACATGAGCGCCTTCACCAACAATAGGATCTTTGGGTTGAGGTGAAACCTCTTGCTTGCTGTCTTGTATCGGTGCTTGTGTCGCGCTAAGGTCTGTCATATAAGCCTTTAGGATAATTATTCTTAACGATTAATGTAACAAATATCATGGTAAAACCAAGCGAAACATGTGCGGAAAAACTGAAAGCCCTGCGTGATCAAATGCAAAGACACGGGCTGGATGGGTATATCGTTCCGCGTGCTGATGAATATCAGGGTGAATTTGTTGCACCCTATGCAGAACGTTTGAAATGGTTGACCGGCTTTACAGGTTCCGGTGGCATGGCACTTGTTTTTCAGAAAAAGGCATTTGTTTTGACCGATGGACGTTATCTGATACAGGTCAAAAACCAAGTGGATAACGCATTTTTTGAAACTGGAGATTACGTTAAAAAGCCGGCCTCGCAGTGGTTATCTGAGAATGTAAGCGAAGGGGCAGTTATAGGATATGATCCGTTTTTATTTACGCCCCAACAAATCAAAAGGCTTCAAAAAGAGTGCGGTAAAAAAGATGCAAATTTAAAAGCCATCAATCAAAACCTAATTGATGTGATTTGGAGTGACCAACCATCACCACCAAATCATCCTGTTTCAGTGTTTCCTGAAAAAATTGCGGGCCTATCGTCGAAGCAAAAGATCAAAAATGTGGTATCCGAGCTGATTGCATGTAATGCACAAGCCTTCATTTTTTCTCTGCCCGATTCTATCGCGTGGCTTCTTAATATCCGAAGTAGCGATATCGAATATATACCTCTCGCATTATCATATCTTTTAATCTCACGACGTGGAAATGTGCGCTGGTTTATCGATCCTGAGCGCGTTGGCAAAGACGTAAGAAAGTCCTTAGGCAAAAATGTTATGATATGTGCGCCAAATGATATGGGCCTTCAGTTCATGGCTCTCGCGCAAACCTCACTTGAAGGTGAAAGGCCGGTTTTAATCGATAGCAGATATACACCTGTTCAAATCCAATCAATGCTAGAGCTGCGCGGTGCAGATGTTAAAGATCATATTGATCCTGCGATTGCACCAAAAGCGTGTAAAACAAAGACTGAAATTGAAGCTATTCGAAAAGCGCATATACAAGATGGAATTGCACTTATAAAATTCCTAAAATGGCTTGAAGAAAATGGCGAGGGGCACACCGAAACTGAAATAAGCGATCAGTTAAAATCTTTCCGCACTCAAAGTAGCGCCTTTCGCGGCAATAGCTTTCCAACAATCGCCGGTTATGGCTCAAACGGAGCTATTGTTCACTATCGCGCAGAAGAAGAAACAGCAGAAACACTAAAAGCCGGAAATTTACTGCTGATCGATAGTGGCGGGCAATACGCAGATAATGACACTTACGGTACAACCGATATCACAAGAACAATCGCTATTGGCGAACCAACCCAAGCAATGCGAGACCACAACACACTTGTGTTAAAAGGACATATTGCACTAGCAAAAGCAAAATTTCCAAAAGGAACAACAGGCGCACAGATCGACACGCTGGCACGAAAAGCTTTATGGGATCATGGATATGATTTCGCCCATGGAACAGGACACGGCGTGGGCTGTTATTTATCTGTGCATGAAGAGGCTGCAAACATATCATCGCGCGGCCAAACCGCATTTGAACCCGGAATGTTACTATCAAATGAACCTGGTTATTATGAGGAAGGGCAATACGGAATAAGGATTGAAAACCTCATCCATGTTATTGAACATGAAACAATGTTGAGCTTTGAAACCATTAGTTTTGCACCGTTAGATAAGGCGCTTATAAACGCATCGCTTTTGAATCAGGATGAAATTGAGTGGGTTAATCAATACCACCAAGACGTATTTAACAATCTGGCAGATTATTTGGATGAATCGCTCACCGCGTGGCTTAAAGATAAAACATCAGAGCTTTAAAAACTCACTGTTCATCGCCTTGAAAACCCATGTGACGTTGAATGGCTTTTTGGAATGCCTGCTTTGGCGTAAATTCAATGAGATCGAAAAAGTTATTGGTAAAGTCTGATGTAACAAGATGTCTTGGTCCTACAACTTCTTGAACGATCATGTAATTACCTAGGAACATAGCCCTAACACGCGCATAGTTAACATAGTTAAAACCTTCGGGAGGCTTAATTGCGTACATAGTTTCTATGTAAGGGGTTTCACCAATAAAGTCTTTTATCAATTTGATGCCAACCATGCTGCGACCATGACGTTTTAGATGCTTTTCTAGTAACGCTTTTTCCGCCATATCAAAGCTCATCTCAGTTTCAAGCTGGTAGCCTGTAATGTTATAAAAAAGATTCTGAGACCAAACAGGGTCAGTAAAAACCATACCAATACGTTCTTGCCTGTTATCATCTTCTTTAGAAACACTAGGCTCATTGATAAAATAAGGTGGGTTAACACGAGGAATTTTTACGGCAAACAAAGACATAGGAGATTCAATGCGTCTCCATTCCTCGTTCATACTTCCCTTTTTGGGCATGTAACCGTCTTTTGGGGCGAATGACTTAAAAAATTCTATGGTCTCATTGGATCCCAAATCTTTATCAAGTCCTGTAAAAACCTGATGGAACTTAGAGCTTTGGGTCATGACCACTCTAACTTGAACAAGCTGCACGCCTTTATCAAGATCCTCGTAAGTCATAGTAAGTTTCCCAATAACTTTCTTTGATCCGTTTTCAATTTCCCTTTCAAGGACTTGGGGTTTGCGATCATTATATGATTTCTCATACAAACTCAGCTCTCTATCAACAAGTTCCGCCATGTTCTTCGGGGAAATGGAAGGTCCTAATGTCTGATCGAATTTAACGATAAAAGTTTTAACAATATCTTTGTAGGGGCGTTGATCAATAAAGGCGATGGTCTCAGAATTTTGTGCAACGACAGTGTCGCCAATGCGAAAAGAAGACAATTTCTCATCCGGATTTCCGGGAAATAAGACAGTGAATAAGTTACTGTCGGAAACATATAAATCCCAGCTATCACTTGCCGAAGCCTGTTTTATCGGTGCAAAAACACACCCTATAAAAAAGCTGAACAATAAAATATTGAATGAAAACAATTTAAGCATAATCAAGAGCACGTAAAATTATTAGAAACACAATTTTAATTATAGCATAAAAAAACCGCCTATAAACATAATGATATAAGCGGTTTTCAAAATAACTTTTTCGGAGTTCCTAGAACCCGTCGCGTTCTTTACGCTTGCGGTCCATCTTACGGGCGCGACGCGTTGCTTCTGATTGCTCGCGTGCTTTCTTTTCAGATGGCTTTTCGTAATGACGACGTAACTTCATTTCGCGGAATAAACCTTCACGCTGCATTTTCTTTTTCAAGACTTTTAAAGCTTGATCGACATTATTATCTCTAACGTTAACACTGACCACAGTGCTCACCTCTTTCTAGTGTAAATAATTAAAATTTGCTTTTAACCGTTTAAAAGCACACACTTCCTAACATCCTATTCATAGAATGCAAAGAAAAAAATAATACAGAACCACAATTATATGATTTTTAAGCCTTTTTTGCAAATAGCGCTGATTTTATGCGCAATAACAGTCTCATTTAAATTACACGCCCAAAACCGACCTCAGCCAGAGATCGCAACGGGTCTGCAAAAAACTGAAGTTGCGAAAGGCCAATCTTTTATGGCGGTAACTGCCAATCCTCACGCAACAAAAGCAGCTTACGATATCTTAAAAAAAGGCGGTAGCGCCGCTGATGCTGCGATTGCCGCGCAACTGGTTTTAGGCTTAGTTGAACCGCAAAGTTCAGGCTTAGGTGGCGGTGCGTTTGCGCTGGTTTATGACGCTAAGACAAAAAAATTAAGAAGCTACGATGCGCGTGAAACTGCGCCAAACCTTGCTGGGCCATTCCTGTTCTTTGAAAACGGCAAACCCCTAGCTTTTAAAAAAGCTGTAATTGGTGGGCGCGCCGTCGGTGTTCCGGGTCTGCCTATGCTTTTATCAGACATGCATGAGCGTCATGGAAAATTAACATGGATGGAACTATTTGACGCGGCTATTGCACTATCGCAAAATGGTTTCGAAGTATCCCCGCGCCTTGCAACGATGATAGCAAACGACGCTGAAAACTTAGCCAAGCATAAACCTACAGCCGCTTATTTTCTACCAGATGGAAAACCCATTGCCGCTGGTGAAATGCTCAAAAATCCGCAATATTTTGAAACACTTAAAGATATGAATTTTGCCAATACGCGCACTTTCTATCATGGGCAAGTTGCCAATGCTATTATAGACACTGTTCAAAATTATGAAGACAACCCGGGCTTGCTCTCGCGCAATGACTTCACGTCTTATGAGGTGAAAGAACGAAAACCGGTATGCGCTCCATATCGCGCTTATAAAGTCTGCTCTATGGGTCAACCATCATCAGGCGGCTTAACGCTGCTTCAAATATTAGGAATGCTGGAGCATTTCGATCTATCTCAGCAAAATGAAGATACATGGCACATTATCGCCCAAGCCAGCGCCCTTGCCTTCGCTGATAGGGGAATTTACATGGCAGATGGTGATTTTGTTGCAACGCCCGATATCGCTTTGATTAATCCAAACTATCTAAAAGAACGTGCCGCACTCATCGACCCTCTAAAGCCATTACAAAACATTAAAGCAGGAAGTCCAAAAGATTGGAATGCGGATAAAATGCACGAAGGCGAAAGCTTTACCCAGCCCGGCACAACCCATATCAGTACGATGGACAAAGACGGCAATATTGTTTCAATGACATCATCCATCGAAGGCGCCTTTGGTTCACATCTTATGAGCAATGGATTCTTATTAAATAATCAACTCACCGATTTCTCATTCGACCCATTATCAAAATGCAAAACACAAAGCGCGCAACCAACGATTGGTAAAGAACGAGATATTGATGTCACCACAGGCAGCTTCCGCGTATTTATTGAACCTGATGCATGCGCTCGCGATGATGCCTTTGTTGCAAACATGGTTGGACCGGGTAAACGTCCACGCTCTTCAATGGCCCCAACAATAGTCTTCGATAATACGGGGGCTCCGGTGTTGGTTATCGGTTCTGCTGGCGGCAGCCGTATCATTAATCATGTCTTACAAAGAATAATTTCAGTGATCGATTGGGGGATGCCAATCGCAGAAGCGGTAAAAGCATCACATATACTCGCGCGCGATGAAACAATAGAAATAGAAGGTCAAAAATTAGAACAAGAGCTCATGGCCAAAGGAAATACGGTTATTCAAAAGGAAATAACAAGCGGTTTGACCGCCATAGCTATACAAGATAATTTGATAACTGGAATAGCTGATCCACGCCGCGAAGGCATAGCATTAGGAGAATGATAATGGAAAGAATAAGCGCAATTATTATAGCAACATTGTGTATGATCTGCCTTACAAGTCCGTCATTCGCTCTCCCACCAAAAGAACCAACTGAGGGCTATTGGCTCACCGAAAATGAACGCTCGGTCATTAAAATCTATCAATGCCAAGACGGGCTCTGCGGCAATGTCTATTGGATCATTGATGGTGGCATGCAAACCGATTCAAAAAACCCAGATGTATCAAAACGTGATCAAGCAATTTGCGGTTTACGCATATTATGGGGATTTGATAGTGACGGGCACGGCAAATGGAGCGGCGGCAATATTTACAAGGCCGATGATGGTGACCTCTACAGCGCAAATTTAGAACTGTTGGAAGATGGAACATTAAAAGTCCGCGGATATCTTGGTGTCTCATGGTTGGGAAAAACCCAAATCTGGACACGCGCAAATTCCAAAGATTATAAAAAATGTAGCTGATTAAGCGAAGTTTTACCCGTATGCGTCCAAGGTTTCAAAGTAAGCTTGCCAAACGCTATCGCTTGCTTGACCTTGTGTCGCCATACGCAGCCTTTCAAAACCAATCCACTCTTTTCTACCTGCAAAAGAGAACTCGGCTGACAGAGGGGCGCACTGAACATTTCCTGTGTAAGTTGCTTTATTAATATCTAACATTTCAAAAACATGCATGAATACAAAATAAAAAGCAATAAAATTATGAAAATAAAATACTAAAATAAGGCCGTTATAAAACTATTGGTTTGTGACGCTAATGATAACGTAGAAAACTGTATCTGCTGGCGTGTTTGTAAAGCTAAGAAAGCTGTACCCGCTTCATTTTGATCAAGGAGCGTTAAATCATCGGCTCCGCTTTCTAAACTGTTAATTGTCTCAAGTGTGAATATCTCCCTCGTTTGAATAATGCTGATATCAATCGCCAAAGTAGAGCCGTACGCACGAAGCTCCTCACGCGCATCATCAATCTCGTCCAAAGCGAGCTCAACTTGTTCTATATTAAGAAATTGTGAGCGATTAAGCCCAAGCCCTAAAGAGCTGCCATCGATGCCCTCTGTAACAAGTCGGCTGGTTAAGTTCTCATTAAAAAATGTTGTTAGATCTTCACCATCTAAAAGATTAATACCGCGATAATTAGCATCAATAACAAGCTCATCCAACTGATCTAAAAGTCTTGAATATTCTTCACCTCTGCCTTCAGTTGTGCTGCCAATCGGGTTTAATTGGTAGCGTAGAATAACAAGCCCAGAGCCGCCAGCCGCGCCAAGCCTGTTGTTATTTCCGCCGCCACCACCACCACCTGTGCCAGCTTGCCCCGCGGTCGGTGCTGTCGTGTCATTACCGCCATCGCCGCCACCGCCATCACCACCAAGTCCGATATCATCGTTGTTAGCGCCACCGCCACCACCGCCACCGCCAACAAAAAACGGAGTACCGTTAATCAGTGTTTCAAAGCCATCGCCACCAGCACCACCAATAGTTGCAGAATTACCGCCGCCCGGACCACCAGCACCACCACCACCGCTGCCTGTGAAACCACCAGGAGATGGGCCTCCACCCCCTTGGTTTCCTAGGCCACCTTGCGGTGAGAGAGGCTGTAAAGCAACACCGCCACCGCCACCGCGTCCACCACCACCAGAACCACCATTATTGCCGCTGCCATTACCACCAATACCACCACCGCCGCCAATAGCAACAATGTTAGATCCGTCATTCGTCGCAAAGGATGAATTATCGCCATTAAACCCTGAATTATTACCAGTTAGACCTGCGGCACCACCGCCGCCAACGGTCACTTCTAGATCTGCACCTGAAATACTTATGCTTCCTGTAATAACGCCGCCAGCACCACCTCCACCTGATCCCGCGGTGCTAAAAGTTGTGCTAGAACCACCGCCACCACCACCCGCAACCACCAGATATTCAACATCTGTAACACCTTGCGGGGGCGTAAAAGTAACACTTCCAGCCGTGTTAAATATTTCGACAATAAGTCCACCGCCCAAATCAATGGCATTGGCCCGCGTCGCTAAAATTAGACCGGATTGCGCCGCAATCGCGACGGCGTTACTGCTACCAACATCAACAGGAGCAATAGTTCCTGCTGCAAATTCATCGCGTAAACCGGTAACGTACGCTTCTGCGGTATCTAATATATCAATAGCGGTCTCAATACCATCTGAGGCAAGCTCAATGGTACGGACGCTTTGGCCAATACCATCAAGAAGACGAGAGAGATCAGATGCGCGATTATCAAGCGCTTGTGAAGTGAAAAAATTGTTAGGATTGTTGAGCGCACTAAAAATTTTCTTGCCGGTGGCAAGTTGCAACTGTATACGATCCAAAGTTCTAGCCGTGGACCTAATAGCGCTCACCTGCTCGCTAAGCGAGGGCGGGAGTATGTTTCCTACAAATGACGTCATGCAGAATCCTTCTACATCTGTAATCTAATATAACTCTTTCTATCTAAATTTTAAAGGAGATCTGTTAGGATTCTGTTAATATTTGTACAAATTTATGCGGCTTTGAGATTAAGCGCTGCTTCAAGCAAAGCCTTTGTATACGGCTCTTTTGGCTTTGCGAAAATATCAGCCGCAGGGCCGCTTTCGACAACTTGGCCATGTTGCATGACTATCAAATCATGTGCCATGGCGCGAACGACACGTAAATCATGGCTTATGAACATATAAGAAATATTGTGATCTTTTTGTAATTTTAAAAGCAAATCAACAATTTGCGCCTGAACTGAAAGATCAAGCGCGCTTGTGGGTTCATCCAAAACAATAAATTCGGGACGAAGGGCAAGCGCACGTGCAATCGAAATGCGCTGGCGTTGGCCTCCTGAAAATTCATGCGGATAACGATGGCGCGTTTCCGGGTCCATCTCAACATCCTTAAGAGCCTGAATAACCATGGATTCACGCTCACTATCACTGGCATCCGCACGATGAACTTTTAATCCTTCACCAATAATATCACCAACCGACATGCGCGGAGAGAGCGATCCGAAAGGGTCTTGAAAAACAATCTGCATGTCTTCGCGTAATGCGCGCAATTTTGCGCCGTCAGAATTATCATCCCCCTTCAATATACGGTAAACGAACAGAAAAGGAATAAAAGGCCATGTCACCAAGGTTTCAAGAGTGCTAAGAAAAGAAGTCTTATTTTTACGATTGAGTGCGGAAATATCCTGCCCTTGAAATACAATACTGCCTTCAGCCTTAATTAGCTTTAAAAGCCCAAGTCCAAGTGTTGTCTTGCCAGAACCGCTTTCGCCAACAACACCAACTGTCTGTCCTTTTTTAGCGACTATGTCGATATTATCGACAGCTTTAACCCAGTCAGTGGTCTTGCCAAAGAAATTTTTCTTTTTAGAAAAGTGAATTTTTACATCTTTACCCTCCATGATAACGGGGGCGTCTGCTTTGGCTTTTTGAATTTTACTCGATGGCTGCGCATTAAGAAGCATTTTTGTATAGTCATGTCTTGGCTGTGCAAAAATATCCTTGGTTTTACCCTGTTCAACGATGCTGCCTTTTTGCATGACACAAACACGATCTGCCATTTTCTCGACAATCGTTAAATCATGCGTAATCATCAATATCGACATATTGAGACGGTGTTTCAAATCATCCAATAATTCTAAAATTTCTGCTTGTACTGTAACATCCAAAGCGGTCGTAGGCTCATCTGCAATTAATAATTCAGGATCATTCGCAAGCGCCATAGCAATCATAACGCGCTGGCGCTGCCCACCCGAAAGCTCATGTGGGTAGGCGTTAAGCCGTTCTTTTAAGCGCGGCATGGCAACCAAATCCATCAATTCTAAAACGCGGGCACGTGCTTCGGAATTGCCCATATTCTGATGTAATTTTAGAATCTCACCGATCTGTTTTTCAATCGTATGAAGCGGGTTGAGAGCGCTCTGAGGTTCCTGAAAAATCATCCCAATTTGTGATCCGCGGATGGTGCGCATGGCATTTTCATCTTTGCCGATAAGCTCTTCACCGTTAAAAGTAATCGAACTTTTCGGTGTGTGAAGCGCACGCGGGTAGGGGAGTAATTGCATGGCTGATAGCGCAGAAACCGATTTGCCTGAACCACTTTCCCCAACAAGTGCAACAGTCTCGCCTTCTTCAATATCAAAACTAATACCATCGACAGCACGGAAAAGACCGTTTTGCGTTTTGAAATCGACGCTTAAGTTTTGAATAGATAATAGTTTTTTTACCATGATTACTTTTAACGTGAAGCGGCTTTATATGCAAAGCCACGTGCAGGAAATAAAAAAACGCCCCACAAAAATACGAGGCGTTTTAATATACTTATAAATCAAAAATGTTGAAATTACTGACCAAGCAAGCCTTTTGCTTTGTCCATGATAGATTCTTTAGCTTCATCTTCAGCTTTATCCATCACAGCTTCTTCAGCTTTTTCTTTGATCATCTCTTCAGCCTTGTCTTCAATGGCTTCTTCAACTTTGTCTTCTACCATCTCTTCAGCTTTATCTTCGATGATGCCTTCAACTTTGTCTTCTACCATCTCTTCGGTTTTATCTTCGATGATACCTTCAACTTTGTCTTCTACCATCTCTTCAGCTTTATCTTCGACGATATCTTCTGCCTTGGCTTCAACATCTGACATGGCATCTGATTTCGCATCTTCAACAGCTTCTTCTAAAGTTTTGCCTTCGACTGCTTCTTTTGCGGTGTCCATATGCTTTTGAGCGGCATGTGTTGCATCAATCGCCTTATCAGCATGATTGTCGATATCGCCACAAGCGCCACAATGAGCGTGCGATTGTGAACCAAGGCCAAGCGCTAATACAGCAACTGTTCCAAGTAATAATGTCTTCATTGATCTCTCTCCTTAAAGAATTTTTCTGCTAAATACTCTTGTGAATATTTATTGGTATTTATCAATAAGCCAAATCAACAAGAGTGCAAGCAGTTTTTACAAGAGAAAAAGCGCCCACCGCAAGGGTGGAGCGCTTTTACTTACTGAGAGAGTAAGGTCTATTAAGGCATAATGACGGCATCAATCACGTGAATAATGCCGTTGCTTGTCTTGATGTCTGTTGCGGTTACATTTGCGCCGTTCACGCTTACGCCTGCTGCAGATTTAACCACATTGATCTCATCGCCCTGCAAAGAAGGAACATTAGTTGAGCCATTCGCGATATCTTCTGCTTTAATTTTGCCGCTGACAACGTGGAATTTTAAAACGGATTGAAGCTTTTCTTTATTTTCCGGCTTCAACAAATCTTCAACAGCCCCTTCTGGCAGCGCTTCAAAGGCAGCGTTAGTCGGTGCGAAGACTGTAAACGGTCCATCACCTTTTAAAGCATCAACAAGCCCAGCAGCTTGAACCGCTGCAACAAGCGTTGCGAAATCTTCGTTACCCGCGGCTGTATCGACGATGTCGGCGGCTTCAACATGTTTATCTGCTGCATGCGTTGCATCAATCGCTTTATCACCATGATTATCAATATCGCCACACGCACCGCAATGCGCATACGCTTGTGAACCTAAGCCTAGTGTTGCAACTGCTGCTGCTCCTAATAATAATTTTTTCATGTATATCTCCTAAAGTTATTTACTAAAAGGAAGATAGAGTGGGGACGCGCCAATTCCACTACAGGAGGGTTAAATCTAAATTACAAATCAGTAATAAGGATTAAACGCTTACACGTAAAACTTGATAAATAGAGTCATGAATGCGCGGCTCTTCTGATTGCATCTCTGAAAGCTCTAACTCATGTAGCTTACAGCCTTTATTCTCAGCCATTTTAACAATCGCGCCTGTCACATGATGCGCATCACGAAACGGCATATTGAGCTCCATAACTAACCAGTCTGCAAGCGCAGTAGCGGTTGTAAACCCATCTTCTGCCGCCTGTAGCATATTATCTGTTTTAAATGCCGCAGATGATAACATGCCATCAATGGCTTTAAGGCAAAGAGCAAGAGTGTCAAAGCTATCAAACGCACTTTCTTTATCTTCTTGCAGATCTTTATTATAAGCTAGCGGTAGTCCTTTTAAGACAGTCATCATTTGAATCAAATTACCGTTAAGGCGACCGGTTTTGCCGCGGACAAGTTCCGCCGCATCTGGATTTTTCTTTTGCGGCATAATAGAGCTTCCGGTGCTCCATTGATCGCTTAATTGAATAAACGCAAATTGCGGCGTGGCCCATAAAATAATTTCCTCTGCAAGTCGAGAGAGATGAAGCCCACATTGCGCACAAGAAAATAAAAACTCATTCACAAAATCACGCGCCGAAACGGCATCAAGTGTATTTTCCATCGGGCGCGCAAAGCCTAATTTTTCGGCAGTAAAGTCGCGATCAATCGGAAATGGCGTCCCCGCAAGTGCAGCCGCGCCAAGCGGACATTTATTCAAACGCTTTGCACAATCACGAAAACGCGTCTTATCTCGGTTCAGCATAAGGCCATAAGCGCCAAGATGCTTGCCAAGTGTGATTGGCTGCGCAGCTTGCAAATGCGTAAATCCAGGCATGACGTCTTTTTCATGCTTTTTGCTAAGATCATCGATCGTCTCTTGAACTTCAACAATAGTATCAATCAAACTCTCACACGCATCACGCACCCACATCCGAAAATCCGTTGCAACCTGATCATTACGTGAACGCGCCGTATGAAGACGCCCTGCGGCATCACCAATGATCTCACGCAGGCGGTTTTCGATATTCATATGAATATCTTCAAATTCTTCTTTAAATTTAAAGCTGCCGCCTTCAATCTCACGCGAAATTTGCTCAAGACCGCCCAAAATCGCTTGGCCATCTGCTTCTGTAATAATCGCCTGCTTCACCAACATTTCACAATGCGCTTTCGATCCGGCGATATCCTGACGCCATAGGCGCTTATCAACACCAATCGAGGCATTGATCTGCGTCATAATATCCGACGGCCGATCCTCAAATCGCCCACCCCAAATTTCCGATGATTGCTTTTCTTTTGACATAATAAAAATACTTATTGTAGATTACTATTTATACTTACTTCTAATTTGGGTTGATTACAACAATGCCGACGTCGAGAGAACGAGAAAATTACACAAATGAAATTATCGAAGCCATTGCAGAATCTGGTGTTGATAGTGATGACAATGATCCCGGATACCCAGATGTTTTTATAACTGACGATATACCTGAAAATTCAGTGGCCGTCTTTAAGCGCCCTGATGAAGTAACAAGTGAGCCCTTCATGGCGATAGGAATAGAAGCGATTGATGCTGCATTAGCCACGGGAAAGCCATTTAATCTTGTGGATCCAATCATTCATGAACGAAGACATTTTAAACAATATTGTGCAGGGGCAGGAATTCAGGAAACCATGCTGCCACATGTTTCTGCGTTGGTGTCTTTGTTCGATGAAACGGATGCTTATGTTTATACAGCTTCTAGAATGGCAGGCTTGTATGCTAAGCCGGAAACGCGTTGGATGACTGAAATTGCGGATGATCAAAAAGAAATCGGTCAAGGATATCTTAATTTTGAAACGTATTTAGAAAAAATGGAGGGCAGCGAACGTTCTCCAGAACAAATATTGGCAAGAATGCTGTTATTTTACACACGAGGGCACTTTCCGTTGGACCAAATGTGTTTAGATCTGAAGCATAAGCTATGGCAATTAGAAGAGGCCCATAAGTTAGTAACTGGATATGGAGAAGTTGGAATACCGGCCAAAAATTGGCTTGCTCAGCCTAACCTTGAGGGGTGGGAGCCGTTCGAGTTGCACTCATATTATAAAGCAACAGATATGTTCGCTGATGATGATGGAGCATTTGATTGGGTTCATGATGAAAACCTAATGCAATCAGTTCTGAAGCCAGATTGTATTGATGATTACGAACAAATCATGCGCCAAATAAGGTCGCGACACGCGCAATTGCAGGGAGCAATAAGGTTAAGGCATGATGTCGATCACATCGGAAACGGTTAAAGCTTTAAAAATCAATTATCATGTCACGTGATTATAGAGTAAAAAGAAAAGTTGACAAAAAATATGGAAAATAATATATTCCTTTTACTATTGTAAAATGTTAGGTGTAAACATGAGACTAAGAGACAGAAACTATCATCAAAATCGCGATCGGAATACGGCATCTCCATATTTAAAAACACAGACGAGCGGCTTTGAGTCATCTGCGACTGTTGAAGAGCCGATCTACCCAATCATTTCTAAGGTCCCATTTATGGACAGACATCCACAGCCAAATGGGGTGACTGTATCGGCGCATTATTTAACGGGAGCAATCGCAAGATATCAGCAAGCCGTTATGATGTCGCTGGCACAAGCGTCTTTTCAAAGGCAAGTCGAAAGAGCGTTTGAAGGTGCAAATGATAAAACTGTCCTTGGGCGAGTCAAAGAGAGCATTCTGTTTGAAACAGAGCCTAATAAGTCTGGGCTTAACAATAATCAGGAAATGGCCAATGCAATAACAAGAAAAATTCTAAATGCACTTGATGACGATAATGCTCTAAGGGGCATATTATCAGCCGATACGCTAGAAGATAGTCCTGAATTGTCTACGTTTGAAGCGTCTGAAATGTTAGAAGATGTTTTTCAAGAGTTGAAGTCTGCTTTGTATGATTATGCAGTCATGAGAGCATACCATGCTAATAGTCCTGTTGATTTAGTGAGGCAATTAGCTGTTGTTAATGATGAAGCGCTCGCATTACACAATGGCTATCACACAGGAGAAAGAGCCGATCCAAAGCATCCTGTCTCTAGAGAAGACGAGTTATTTAAAAGTTCAGAAGTTTGGCGTCAGCATCACCAAGAAAGATTTTTTGACAAAATTGCAGGACCTTTATTGGAAGAAGGTAGGCAAGATAGGTTGGCAATTCTTATGTCCCAAGATGACACATGGCAACCTCAGCCAGGAGTAGAAGTTAGAGCCTTAGAGCACTAAGGATAAAAAATTATTAACCCAACTGCCTTCCCGGGCTTATACCCGCAATAATGGCATCGATATCGTCTCTGGGATCATTATCGATAAGTCGAGAAAGAACTTGTTGTTTGATGTGAGGATGTTGTCCCGCTGCTGGTCGTGCTAGTGCATATGCAAGACCTAAATCATCCGTCACAATAAGCCCTTGCTTACTATGAAGCGGTTCAGTATTTACTGTAAAGCCTCTTTGAAATACCCCGCCTGATTTACCATAGCCAGTACCAGAAATGTTATTGTGATCGGGATCGTAATACCAATCGTCAATAACGCATAAAAAATCTCCTGTAATTGGAAGCGCATTCTGTTTTTGGGCTGTATAGGTGAAATATGGTGCAAAACGCTGAGTCTGATAATGTAATAAAGCAGCGTCAGCTTCAGGGGTTCTAGCAGAGCCAAGAAGAAAATCGACTTCTTTTTCGCCTGAGGGATCTATGACTGTAACAACATGTCCCTCAACAGATTTTAGAACCCACGATTCAAGCCTCTGGCCATCATGTTCGGGTCTGTTTCTGTTGAAAATGTGTCCACTTATAATGGCGGGCTGACCAGCCACAGTTGGAATGGCAGTTTCTATATCGTTTAGTATGGGTGATGCAAGCATTGTACTCAGTCAAAATAATTACATAATTAAAAATAAAAATATTTTAGCCTTTAATTTAACATAAGTAAAGCCTTTTATGCCGCTTTACTCTTTTTCTTCAATCCGCGCGCTTCCTTCTTAATGCGCGTGTCTGCTTGTAAACGAATGGCATTAATTTTGATAAAGCCTTCACTATCTTGCTGGCGGAAATCACCTTCTTCATCCATTGATGAGCGCTTCTCATCATAAAGCGCGAGTGGTGATGTGCGCGCAATCGGATAGGCAACACCTTTAAACAATTTCACCTGAACGGTTCCATCAATCAATTCTTGGGATTGATCAATCGCCGCCATAAGGAAATCCATCTCTGGGCTAAACCAGAAACCGTTATAAATCAGCTCGGCAAATTTCGCAGAGAACATATCACGAAGGCGCATAACCTCACGATCCATGGTCAAACCTTCCAGGTCACGCAAAGCATTGTGAATAATGGTCCCGCCCGGTGTTTCATAAACACCGCGTGACTTAATGCCAACAAAACGGTTTTCAACCATATCAAGGCGACCAACACCGTGGCGACCGCCAATTTCATTCGCATAGAGGAATAGCTCAAGCGGATCAGTCTTCACCGTGCCGTCTGTTGTGTTTTTAATCTGAACCGGAACACCATCTTTAAATGTCACTTCAACAATATCCGCTTCATCCGGCGCATCTTCCGGCGCGCTTGTGCGCGAATAAACATCTTCACCCGCTGGCACGTTCGGATCTTCTAAAATCCCTGCCTCATGTGAAATATGAAGCAGGTTTTCATCTTCTGAATAAGGCTTTTTCTTGGTCGCGGTGACTGGAATATCATGCTTATCGGCGTAATTTAACATATCCGTGCGCCCTTTAAACGCATCCAAAAACTCCGGCATCTTCCATGGCGCTAGCACTTCAATATCAGGCTGAAGCGCATAATAACCAAGTTCAAAACGAACCTGATCATTTCCTTTG
>JBGCEF010000050.1:0-69880 GCA_045106175.1 Bdellovibrionales bacterium | reverse complement strand
GCGAGCCATATTTCTTGTTCCTTTAATCTCTATGAATGTTGGGTTATAACGGTTGCATGACACAAACGCAAGCCCAATATCCTATTCCATCACGAGATTGTGATCTCTGCCCTCGTCTTGTTGAATTTCGTACCAATAATCGCGGCAAATTCCCCGATAAACATAACGCACCCGTCGAGGGGTTTGGCCCAATGGGTGCGCAGCTTGTGATTGTTGGTTTGGCGCCCGGGCTTAAGGGGGCGAATTTTTCGGCGCGTCCTTTTACTGGTGATTATGCGGGTGATTTGCTTTATCAGACCTTGCATAAATTTGGCTTTGCGACGGGTGAATACGCCAAGCATAAAGATGATGGTCTGACGTTGGTTAATTGTCGAATTACCAATGCGGTGAAATGCGTTCCGCCCGAAAATAAACCAACAACTGAAGAAACACGGACATGTATGGATACGTTTCTTCGCCAAGAAATGGCGGCCATGAAAGATTTGAAGGTTATCTTGAGCCTTGGCCTGATATCACATAATGCGGTTTTAAAGTGTTTTGGGCTAAAGCTCTCTGCTTTTAAATTCGGTCATGGGGCGTGTCATGATTTGGGCAATGGCTATACCTTGAAAGATTCTTATCATTGCTCACGATACAATACGCAAACAGGGCGACTAACGACGCCCATGTTTGAAGATATTTTTGAACATATTAAAACGCTGATTTAATTTTGCGCTGACGTCTGTGGATTTACACTTTCGCGTTTATTCAAAAGCTTGTTTAGGGCATGCATGTAAGCGCGCGCAGATGCGACGAGAGTATCTGCATCAGAGCTTTGGCCGTTAACAGTTTTACCATTTTCCTCAAGGCGAACGCTGACCGTGGCTTGTGCGTCTGTTCCGCCAGTGACCGCGTGCACTTGGTAGAGTTGCAAGTGCGCATCTGGATGCGGGTAAATCTCGCGTATGGCTTTAAAAATCGCATCGACGGGGCCGTTTCCTTCCACTTTTGCAGATTGGTCCGTGCCATCAATGGTTACCGTTAAGTTGGCAACTTGTGGGCCGCTTGATCCTGCTTCGACTTGCAGTGAGACAAATTTCATTGTTTCATTTTCATTGACGATTTCATCTTCGACTAGCGCGATTAGATCGTCTTCATAGATTTCTTTCTTTCGATCAGCCAAGTCTTTGAAACGATTAAATGCATCTTGGAATGCGTTATCGCCAAGTTCATATCCCAATTCTGCAAGCTTTGCTTTAAACGCTGCACGACCGGAATGCTTTGCCATTACAAGTTTAGATTCGGTCAAACCAACACTTTCTGGTGTCATGATTTCATAAGTTTCAGCATGCTTTAACATGCCGTCTTGGTGGATGCCGCTTGCATGAGCAAAGGCGTTTGCGCCAACGATTGCCTTGTTTGGCTGTACGGAAAACCCTGTTACAGTTGAAAGCGTTTTTGAGGCTTTAGTAATTTTTGTAGCATCAATATTTGAATGAAATTTAAACGCATCGCTTCGTGTCTTAATTGCCATTACAATCTCTTCTAACGCGGCATTACCAGCGCGTTCGCCGATGCCGTTGATTGTGCATTCAATTTGACGTGCGCCATTTTTTACACCTGCTAGTGAATTTGCGACGGCCAAACCTAAATCGTTGTGGCAGTGTGTTGAAATAATCGCCTGATCAATGTTGGGTACGCGTGCGAAAAGCATAGCAATTTGCGCACCATATTCATCAGGCACCGCGTAACCGACTGTATCTGGGATATTGATTGTTGTTGCGCCTGCTTTGATTGCGGCCTCGACACATTGACACAAGAAATCATCTTCAGTGCGTGATGCATCTTCCGCGCTCCATTCAACGTCATCAGTGTAATTACGCGCTGTTGTTACACTTTGTGTGACCGCGTTTAAAACCACTTCAGGCGGCATTTGCAATTTATATTTCATATGCAATGGCGAGGTCGAGATGAAGGTGTGAATGCGCTTGCTTTCAGCGGGTTTTATAGCTTCACCGGAGGCTTCTATGTCTGATTTTTTGGCACGTGATAATCCACAAACAGTTGCGTTTTTTACCGTTTTAGCGATTTGATTGACTGCTTCCCAATCACCTTGTGATGCGATGGGAAAACCGGCTTCGATTACATCGACACCAAGCTCATCCAAAATGGCTGCCATTTTAAGCTTTTCTTCCAAATTCATGGAACAGCCTGGCGACTGCTCACCGTCTCTTAGGGTTGTATCAAATACAATGATACGGTTTGGATCGTTTTTAATAATATCAAATGCTCTGCTCATAGCATTATCTCCTTATCGTGCTTTTTTATTTAAAACGCCTTAGACGTTTTTTGGGTTTTCGAACTAGGCCCGCCTTGCACTTGCTTTGTATATTTTTCAAAAAACACTGCTTTTTAAAAATACTATTAGTGCTTTTATTAGGCGATGCCTTGTTTGTCGTCAATGTTTGGATTTTGTAATAGTCCTTTAAGCGTAGACACAACGATGTGCCCCATAGTCGCTTAAAGGCGAATGAGCAGTAACTTAAGATCTAGGTTTGTCTTAATTTCTTTATTCATAATCTAATAAAAACGTAAAATTAGCTTATTTGTCAAGCTCTCTAGCTTCATTGACTAGCATGACGGGAATGCCATCGCGAATGGGATAAGCCAGCTTTGCTTGTTCTGAGATTAATTCTTGCCCTTTTTTATCGTAAGTCAGGGTTGTCTTTGTAAGAGGGCAAACCAAAATTTCAAGCAATTTAGGGTCTATATTTGACATGGTACATACCAGTTATAATTTTTGATATGTTTTTAATATCACGTCGTCTGTCATTATATCAATGGTGTTTTACGCCGTTTTCATTGTTCGGGCCATTTGAATTAATCGCCATTTCCAACATTGTCATGAATGTTTCAAAGCGCTCTTTGTGGCAGATTTTTTCCAAAAGAGCCTGTTTTTCAGATGGTTCGAATGGGCATATCATGGCAAGCGTAGTTATAAGACGGCTATCGGGAATGGTTTCAAATTTATCAAAATCACATGACATTCCGTTTTGATTGAAAAATTCACTTAGCAAAATCATAAGTTTTTCGCGATCAACGCCGAGATTTTTAGGGATTTTTACATCACCATCATATTCCTTCCAATCGGGTTGAACAATGCGGTAAGGGCGCGGTGTATCTAGTTCGTTTGTGATGTGAAAACGACAAATACCAGTAAGATTGATGATATAGCGTCCATCTGGTGTTTCAGCAAATTCTGTGATTTTTCCAACACATCCTGTTTGGTAGAGAGTTTTTGTACCGTTGGCGTCGGATTTTTTGGGTTGAACCATTCCGATTAGTTTTGATGACGCCATCGCATCATCGATCATTTCGACATAACGCGGTTCAAAGATGTTTAGGGGTAAGTTGCCATGCGGAAGCAATAATACGCCCGTCAGAGGGAATATTGCGATCGTGTCGGGCATTGCCGAAAAGTCCGGTGCGTAAGGGTTGCTGTCCATATTTTATTATTTAGGCCATTTTTCGTTACAGAACAGGTATTGCGCTATTTTTTTATCTTTTAAGATAGAAAACGCATTTTTGAGAACTACTAACTTAGCGTTTGATTATAATTTTAAAACAGTGTCTTAGAATTCGCAGATTATTGTTTTATGGCCTGTATGATCAAAAAATTTTAAAAGAGCATTAGGCGTCACACTAATTGTTTGTGCATTATCCAATGGATGCACGTTAATGGTCTCCGCATGCATCATGGCCTTATCAAGAATGATTGTGACATTGTAATTACGATCATTAATCGCACAAAATGGTGTTACCGCACCCGGATATATGCCCAGATATTGCATAAGACGGTCTTTGGAAGCAAAAGATAAGCGTCCGCAATTCAATCGCTCAGGCAGGGATTTTAAATCAATTTCGGTTTCATTGGCCGCTGTGATGAGGAACATCTTTTCTTTTTTGTCTTTCAAAAACAAGTTTCGGCAATGGATTCCCGGGATGTTTTCTTTAAGATGAAGTCCCTCTTGGACGGTGAATATGGGCGCGTGATGATGCAATGTATAATTAATATCAAGCGATTTTAAAGTTATCAGTAAATCATTTACAGACGTTGGAATACTCGGTTTTTCTGGTATTTCATGCATATTCATTAACTTTTTATGTGAATTTTAAAGTTTGTTAATCATTTCCCATTATTATTAGCGGGTAAACATTAAGGGGAAAAGACGAATCATGGCTTTAGACGCCACAGACCCAAAATTACTCGCACAAGAAATGGAAGCTGTTGATAATTCCATTATTGCCGCGCGTGTTGGTGATCCACCAGGTGGAATGGTTTCAGGTGTTTTGCCAGCTGGGATTGCGACTGGTGGACATGTTTACACGCCGCAAGAGTCTATTGTTGGAATGGACCTTATTTCTGAATTAGGGCCAATGGCATTATTGCCACCTGTACAAAATGATTTTGCAGCTACATTCAATAATACAGATTCAGGCCCAAGTCAGGACGTCCAGAAAATTGCGTCATTTGAACTTGATACACTGGAGTATAACGGATGAATGTAGAGCTCATGGTGTTGAATGATGGCGGGGTTATTTTAGCGGCGAGTGAGCCGTTTCCTTATATTGTCAAACGTGTCGAATATTATGATGAGCAGCGTTTAATGTCAGTTGTTTATCGTGAGCCAGATATAGAAGATGAATTGATGCATTATGAAGTGCCGATGGAAATGGTTGATGGTGTGATCAAAAGTCCAAATATTATTATCTATTCCATGTTTCCCAACCATCCGCCGATTGGTTACAAAGCGCCACTTGTTAAAGTTGGTGAGCTTTATTAAATCAGACTATTCTTAAATTCTTGTTTTTTCGCTTGAATTCTTTTTTAAAATCTCTATAAATCATTTCACTTAAGGATGCGAGTGTAGCTCAGGGGTAGAGCGAAACCTTGCCAAGGTTTAGGTCGAGAGTTCGAATCTCTTCACTCGCTCCATTTTATTTTTTCCCTTTACAGTAATTCAGAAAACTATAGGGCTAGGTGTGCTTAGCCAAACGCTGTTCGTTCTGGACCAGCTGGTTGCTCATTCAAAGAAGAAAACCTTAAATTCGGGTGATTTTGCCATGCTTGTCTTGCGAGGTTGTAAATAGGCTCTAAATCATTTTCGTAACGAAAACCATGTCCACCAAGATGCGTAATGATGTGATCTATTTTTGCCTGATTAGTATTCCTTGCCTCGCTATTTGTCAGTCGTCTTGGGTTAAAAGCACTGAAATTTTGAGGATCACGCATTAGCTGCGGTCCATAAAACGTGAGCCATCTTCTGTCATTAAAGGGTATACCGTGAAAAGGGTCGAGAGAAGCGTAAAACCCAGCGGTTTCTTCACCGTTTGACCCCAAAAGAGCCAAATCAATTCCTATGGGCTTCCCCCCAATGGTAATGTAGCTGTCTGGTTGGTAAATAAAATCATCCGATTGCGCCTGTGCAGATGTTGGGAGAGCAGCAGTAGAAAACCCAGCTAAACCTATACCACCTAAACCTTTTAATACATCTCTTCGATTAACTTTACTCATCAAAATAATCCTTGTGTTTCGATATTACGAACCTTATATGTTATGTTATAACATAACACAAGGGTTATTTTTGAATGTCACTGGGCGATACGCTTGCGAGTAGTTTTGCGATAGCTGCAACCATCGAGCTAGGGTTGCATATTGTTATTCACTACACTGTGCCCGGCGCGGCTGCGGCTGCATGGCTTGCGCAAGCCATTGCCCCTGCCCTTGATGCCGTTGGTTTAACTTCCAGCTTTTCAGCAGCTAGCGCAGCCAGTGCAGCGGAGGCTACAACGGCGGCGGCCACGGCAGCCAGTGAACAAGTTGTTGCCAGTGCGGCAGAAACAGTTACAAACGTAGAAAGCCTACCCTCTCTTATGGAGCTGGCGCAGGGCTAGGCTCACGGGCTAAACTTTCAAGTGAAGGCAGAGACGGATCAATTTCAATTTGTGCGTTTGGATCAAAACAATGCTGAAATTCTCCATGACGGTGACAAACAGGAAGCGTGTTAATCGTTAAAGCTGCAAGAGATGTTGCCAACATACCCGCAGCAACGGTTTTAGGCATTGCAAGTTTACTAAGCTTTCGTTGTTCAATACCGTCACGTAAGCTATTAGAGAAACGCGCTATACCATTCATGAATTTTTCTTCACTGATCATCCATTTTAATTGTGGTGCTAGCTTTTCAGCTTTAGTTTCAATTTTATCTGCCATTCGGTTTTCAAAATGCGCTAGGGGTTTCACCCATTTTTTACGCGTAGCCGCCCAGTATATTGGTATTGGGGCCGTTAGCATTCCCATTTGAACGACACCGTTCCAGCCATATGATGCTACGTCTAGTTTGAAACTATCAGGAATTGCATTGCCGAGTGCATTCCCTAACCCAGCGTGAATACCTGTTGCTGCGGCAGTTCCCATGATTGTACATCCCACAATCATAGCATCTGCAAGTTGCCTGTAATTGTCGCTCTCGGTTAAATCTCTAAGCTTTATGCCTTCTGCTTTTGCTTTTAATTCAATGGCCTTTGCCTTTGCAGCCGATAGAGCGCCTGCGAACAGCTCCCCTGATACAAGGCCAACCCCAGCAATAAAACCAACAGCAGCCGCAGGAGCCGCATTGATCTCTGCTATTGATACTGCGTTGTCTGTTAATGTATGCGCGGCAACGGAAACACCTGTAAAGGCGATTGAAGGTCCAACCATTCCTGTCATTGTCGTTTTAATTTGCTCGCGTGTTGGCATCTTAAAGTTGGTAATTGCATTCCCTATTTTTTCTGTACGTTGATTAAGGGACTCTAACGCACCGCTTGGGGTCACGCTTGCCATTTTATTGACTAATTTACGTGCTGGCTCACCTGGGCTTTTTACGACTTTCACAAGCTCACCGATATAATCGGTTTCGTCGACTGGACCTTTACGGGCATGGCCACAAAGATCACCGTGATCGGCACATCCTATACCAGCCCTAAATCTCCAAATTCCATATCCGATGGCGGTTGCAGCGCCAATACCACCAAGGATGTAGCCTGACCCGTAAGGATAGCCTGCTTCACCTATTGCTACATGTGCAGCCAGTGCGCCTGTTCCCACGCTCATGGCTGCTAGGTTCATTTTTCGTATGTGAGGCGCAGCGATAAGAAGCGTTCCGGCTGCACCAGCGATTATGGCGGGCATAAAATTAGCGTGGAGGAGATTATTTGCATATGAGAGTTGCAATGCAAAATCTGTGGTCTGATTAAAGGTCTCTGATAATTGCGTGCCGATTGCCGATGCGCTTTGCGTGAATGCCTGACTCAGCTGCGCTTTTACTGCGATAATACTCTCTGTGGCAATATGTGCGCCTGCAAGGAGTGTTCCTATAGCGCCGCCTGATAGGCCTAATTTAGCTTTTGAGCGCTGAACGCTCTCCATTAATTCCTGTGTTGCTTCGTTGGCAATCACTAAGGCACCGGCGCTCGCGGCTGTCATTGCAGCAATGGAGCCAGTATCTGATAAATTTAGTTGTGATAACCCGACTGCGCCTAATAATGCAATGGATGCGCGGGCATTATTGAGGGCGGTGCCTTCGCTTTTAGGATCTGAGAATATGCGGTTTAACCAGCCATTATTAAATTCACCAGGGTCGACATCATCACCGTGATTGCCAGAGCATGTTTCACCGGGAGCGTGATTATGTCCGCAACCGCTGTGGGTGTGTTTTGTATCCTCGTGTACATGCTCCGCATCGCCGCCTTGACCATTAGGGCTTTCAGTTTCACCATCATTTCCATGGCTGCCGCCGCATGTGCTGCATGATGTTTCTTGCTCTGGCTCGTCTACGGGTTCAGCTTTTTCGGTGCTGCAGCCGCTATCGCCACAGCCAGAAGAACACGCAGTTTGGCCTGTGCATGGCTTGTTTTCATCTTCTGGCGGGTGATCATGTGGCATGATATTTAATCAAATTGTTATAAAGTAACAGTTTGTATTGTTTTTAATTTTCAGACGCAAGCTTTTTTTGACTATAAAGCGCGCGAAACCATTAAAATTTCGCCATTATGTTCGTTAATATATGCCACCCGTTCCGCGGGTTGTGTTCGGGTTTTGAACAACGGGTGGACGATTGAGGAGATTATCCAGGCTGAAAATTTCATTTTCTTCTTCCTCGGAATAATAATCGCCTTGATTGGGGTTGTATGGATCAAAGTATGGGTCATCTTCAAAATAGTTGTTCATGATTGAAATCCCATTACTATCGAGGATGTAAACATCATCTGTTGGCTCTGTTCCTGTTACAAAACTTTCCCAGATTGGGTTTTTCGTATCAAACGATGCGCTTGTGCCGTTTTCCGGATTAACCTGCACATTACGAATGCCGGAGGGAACACGAAACGGTGTTAAAGGACGGTCCTCTAATGCTTGGCCCATGAAATCTTTGAAGATTGGAACGGCCACGGATGATCCTGTTTCTTTTTTGCCTAATGATCTTGGATCATCAAAACCAACGAAGACCCCTACGACTAAGTCAGGGGAAAAGCCTACAAACCAAGCATCTTTTGATTCATTAGTTGTGCCTGTTTTCCCAGCTAATGGTCTATCCAAGGATCGAATACGCACGCCTGTTCCGCGTTGTACCACGCCTTCAAGAATAGAGACCATTTGATAAGCGGTGCGTGGATCTGTGATTTGTTCTCGGTTATCGGGAGGCGCTGGTGTTTCTTGTTGTTTCCATCGTACAAGCGCCCCACAGCTTAGGCAATCGCGCTCATCATGGCGGAAAATAGTTGTGCCGCGTCGGTCTTGGATACGGTCGATAAAGGTTGGTGTGATCTTTTTACCGCCATTGACCAACATGCCATAAGCAGCCGTTAAACGCAGCGGTGTTGTCTCACTTGCGCCAAGCGAATTTGCCAATAATTTTGGCATATTATCGGTAATGCCGAATTTTTCAGCGTATTCAGAAATTGTTTCCATACCAAGATAATCAGCCAAGCGAACGGTCATCAGGTTTCGTGATTTTTCAACCCCAACGCGCATGGTTGTAGGTCCGTAATATTCGTTGGAATAGTTTGTAGGGCTCCAAAAATTTCCGGGTCTATCTTCGATAACAAAGGGGGCATCGAGAATAAGTGTTGCAGGTGTAAAGCCATTATCCAGTCCAGCTAAATAGACAAATGGTTTGAATGCGGAGCCGGGTTGGCGTTCGGCTTGAGTTGCCCGGTTAAATTCGGATGTTCCATATTTCCAGCCACCCTGCATAGCCAGAATTCGTCCTGTATGTGGGTCTAGCGCGATGAGCGCGCCTTGAACGATTGGAACTTGCCTTAAAGCGAAATTATTTTCTTTGACGTTTTCGACCATAACAACATCACCGCGCGATAACACTTGAGATGCGCGTTCAATCACAGGGCCTAGGGCGTATCCTTTATCGAGATATTTTCTAGCCCATTTAAGATCATTCAAGACAACTAAGCCTTCGCTATCATCTTTAAAGCTTATTCTCGCGGCTTCATTATTAACCGATTGAACGATTGCTAATGACCAATCTTTTGGCATGGCTTGGGGGGTTTCGAAATTAGCCAGTTTGGATTTCCATTCATCCATATTTTTGAAGTTTGCAAGAGCGCCGCGATAGCCATGACGGCGATCGTATGCTTCTAGTCCATCTCTGAGTGTTTCTCTAGCGATTGTTTGCATTTTTGGATCAATAGTAGATCTTACCGCAAGGCCCCCGCCATATAAGCTCTCTTTGCCGTATTTTTCGATTAACACTCTGCGGACCTCTTCAGCAAAGAAAGGTGCATTTACTTTCTTTGCGTTGTCACGTGCGCGTGTTTCCAGCGGCGAAATTTTTGCGAGGTCGGCTTCTG
The DNA here is from genome assembly GCA_045106175.1 of Bdellovibrionales bacterium. Classification (GTDB taxonomy): domain Bacteria; phylum Pseudomonadota; class Alphaproteobacteria; order Micavibrionales; family Micavibrionaceae; genus TMED27. The sequence continues at coordinate 59,998 of JBGCEF010000050.1, read as the reverse complement.
CTTCGGTAATGTGTCCATCAATAAGCATACGCCCTATCACCCAGTTTCTCCGATCAACCGACTTTTCACGGTTGCGGATGGGATGGTAATTATTCGGGGCCTTAGGAAGAGCTGCAAGGTAGGCGACTTCGGCGAGGGTTAATTCATCGAGTGATTTATTAAAATATTGAAGCGCAGCAGCGGCGATGCCGTATGCGCGGCTGCCGAGGAATATCTCGTTGAGATAGAGTTCTAAAATACGGTCTTTGCTCATCGCTTTTTCAAGGCGATACGACAAAATAGCTTCTTTGATTTTGCGTTTAAATCGGCGTTCATTGGTTAACAGCATGTTTTTGACGACTTGCTGGGTGATGGTTGAGCCACCAATAATGCTGACATTCATACCCGCCAAATGCTGCGCGTAGACGTAAACAGCACGCAACAGGGCCATGTAATCAAGGCCAGGATGGTTATAGAAATTTTTATCTTCCGCGGACATGAAAGCGTTTTTGACCTGATCAGGGATAGCTTCGATTGGCATGAAAATACGTTTTTCTTGGGCAAATTCCGCCATTAACCTGCCATCACCCGCATATAAACGGCTTACAATGGGTGGCTCATATGTTTTTAGCTGTTCATAGTCAGGGAGATCAGAACCGTAGTGATTAATAACACCAACAGCCACGACAAGCGCCGTTATGGCCCCCAAGAAGCCAAGAGAGAATAATCCGAGAAATCCATACCAGAGATATTTCATAGTCTCTTGCCTCTGCCCTATGCGACCCTGCGTGTAATGGGTCCATCTGCGCGACCATGGATGAATTGTTCGACATATTCATTGCCACTTTTATCCAACTCTTCGATTGGGCCGCTCCAGACAATTTTTCCTTCGTGTAGCATGGCAATATAGTCGGCAATTTTTCTTGCGGATGCCATGTCATGCGTAATAGAGAGAGCGGTTGCCCCTAGCCCTTTGACAGATTCAACAATCAATTCATTGATGACATCTGCCATTATGGGGTCAAGGCCCGTGGTTGGCTCGTCGAAAAAGATAATCTCCGGTGATGCGGCGATCGCTCTGGCGAGGCCGACACGTTTTTGCATTCCGCCGGATAATTCTGCGGGATAGGAATCTGCGACTTCGGACTTTAATCCTACGGCTTGGATTTTTTCAAGCGCGATCTCTCTAGCTTTGCGGCGGTCAATATTGCGTCCGTGGATAAGGCCAAAGGCGACATTTTCCCAGACTTTAATAGAATCAAATAGAGCTGCGCCTTGAAATAGCATACCAAATTTATGCATTTGAATGTCGCGCTCTTTCGCAGATGAGCCAACCGTTTCTTTACCATCAATCAAGATTGAACCCTCGTCGGGTTCTAAAAGACCTAAGATACATTTTAGCGTGACTGATTTACCAGTCCCAGAGCCGCCGATGATAACGAGCGATTTTCCTTTTGGAATTTCAAAATCGACGCCGCATAAAATATGTTTATTACCAAAAGATTTGGTAATATTTTTTAGCTGTAATTTAGGGATATCTTGACTCATGAGAAAAATACCTGCGTGAGGATATAATTAAAGATCAGAATTAAGATTGATGATGAGACAACCGCATTGGTTGTCGCCGCCCCTACACCCTGAGCGCCGCGCGCAGAATTATAGCCGTGATAACAGCCCATCATTGTTACAATGAACCCGAACGCGGCGGCCTTAATAAGGCCGGAGATAACATCCATTGCCTCAATGGTATCCCATGTTTGTTTTAAGTATGAACCAACAGAAAAATCCAGATTATAGATCGCAACGACATATCCGCCGTAAATCCCAATAATATCGCCAACCAAGACAAGTATAGGCAGCATAAAGGTTCCTGCGATAATGCGCGGTGCGATTAAATATTTAAACGGATTGACGGATAATGTTGTTAACGCGTCGATTTGTTCTGTCACACGCATTGTTCCGATTTCTGCGGCGATGGATGCGCCAACCCGTCCAGCGACCATTAATCCAGCTAAAACAGGGGCTAATTCACGTGTTACTGATAATGCTACGACACCAGCGATTGCACCTTCCGCGTTAAATCGCGTAAATCCGGTGTAGCTTTGGAGGGCTAAAACCATTCCCGTAAATAATGCTGTCATTCCGACAACAGGCAGTGAGTAATATCCAATATCTAGAATTTGTCGGCCTAATTGTGACGGAAAAAATGGAGCGGTTATGCAGTGATATATACTTTTCCCGATAAAATTGCTAATGCGGCCAACAAGTGCAAAAAAAGACAGTATAGAACGGCCAATCGCTTGGCATGTTTCTAATAACGCCTCTATTGCAGGATTGTTTTGAGGGCGATCATCGGCTTTGGGTTGTGTTTGTGATGACATATGTATTTATTTTTATTATGGCATGTTCTTGGTCTATTAATCGTGCAAAGATAATGCATCAATGGCGAGGCGTCCAGCAATGAATCAAGCAAGTTCAGCATTAAAACTCATACCGCCAGATGATCTTGTCTGTATGAATGATTATGCATGGGAGCATCCTATTGCTGTTGAATTGGCTTATGCGCAACCCGATAACCTTTTATTTGGTGAACAAATATACAGAACAGGTGCAAAACTATGGCTTCATAAGGATTTAGCCAAGATCGTTTTAGAAGCAGCGCGCCTTATTTTTCAAGCAACCGGCGGCGTTTTAGTACTTTACGATGGTTTGCGTGTTACCAATGCGCAAGATGCGATGTTAAAGACAAAACGTGTGCAGGATAATCCGCATTGGCTAGAAGAGCCGCGTTTGTTGTCGCCTCCGGGAGCCGGAGGGCATCCGCGCGGTATGGCGGTAGATGTTAGTATTAAAGATGCGCAAGGGAAGTTGCTTGATATGGGGTGTGCGTTTGATTTTCTATCTGAAAGCTCTGATGCTGCGCAAAATCCAGCGCATCGTGATTATCTGCATGATTTTGACGTGATACAAAATCGGCAAATATTAGACACTGCTATGTTCAACGCGGCTCAGCAATTTGACATTACGTTAGAGGGGCTATCGCAAGAATGGTGGGATTTTCGTTTTTCCAAAGATGTTTATGAGCAATATGCGCCTTTGTCTGATGATAATATTTGGCCGCATATGCGTTTGATTAAAGAAGACCTTAACTGTGAATATAATGACGCTCATAGCGCATCCCAATAGATGTCAAAAGCTCATGCGTATTGGTATTAGCATCTTTTGCTAAGGCTTCGATCGTCTGGTTTTTACCAACAATCTCCATCCATTCACCCGGAAGTGGCCGTTCATTTTCAGGAATTGCAGAGATATCAACTGTGGTGAGGTCCATTGAAACACGGCCACGAATGGGGCACGGATACCCTTTATAATAAAATTTTCCTTGGTTTGTCAGCGATCTTAATAAGCCATCTGCATATCCTAGAGATACAATCGCCAGCCATGCATTTTCACTAAAGGTATATGTTTCATTATAGCCGCAGCATTCGCCCTTTTTGGCTTCACGGATTTGTAAAATCGGAGCGTCCAGCGAAATAACTGGTTTCATCATATTATCTTGTTCAGGCAACGGATTAAGACCATATAAACACAATCCAGGGCGTACCATATCATAATGATAGTCTGTATTTCTGAATAATCCCGGCGCATTCGCCAATGATTTCTTTGCTTCGGGAAGCATTCGGCAGGCCTTTAAAAAATCTTCATTTTGCACCTTATGCGTATTCGAATCCGGATCATCTGCACTTGCGAAGTGGCTCATGACATATAAAAGCTCCAATCCGTCTAAATTTTCCGGATGGTTTTGCAGCGTTAAAAGATCTTGTTTTTCAAGCCCAAGGCGATTCATTGCGGTATCGATATGGATAATAGCTGGTAGTTTTTGATCTTCTGCCAATGCCTTATAAGATTCAATCTCGGGCATAGAATTTAACACAGGGGTTATATTATGGCTTAAATATGCTTGCGCCTCTGGTTGCCAGAAACCGTTAAACACCGCTATTAAGGAACCGTGTCCGATCGCCTCTCTTAAAGATATAGCTTCGGTGATAGTGGCAACGAAAAAGGTGTTTGCACCGACTTTTGTTAGAGCTTTTCCAACTTTATCAATACCGCAGCTATAGCCATTGGCTTTTACAACTGCGCCAATTTTGCAAGGATTATCCACATTTTTGCGGACGATTCTGTAATTGTCCTGCATTGCGCTGAAATTAATTGTAAAACGACCTTTCATGAGACCACACTATATCTGCGGTTTTGGCGCTGTCTATAGCGTCGTTAACGAATTCTTAAACTTTTCTCTTCATACTGTGCACGTGACCAATCCGATTAGAGAATATTGGCACATTTTAAGACGGTATTTGTAAATAGCAGCATAAAATAAAGAATAAATAAGCTGCGAAAGAAAGTAAGAGGGTAAATTTATGGCATATGGTAGCTTAAGCTTCTCTGATCAGGTTCGTTTGATTCAGATGGTGGTTGACGTTCCTGTTACCGGACAAACAAGCAACACCAATGCAGTCGCCATGACATCTTTAACAGGTCTTTCTGGTAATCAGATGTGGCAAATGTCGACCGGACAATTTCTTGATCATGTTCATAATCGCATGCAGAGCGATCCATCGTTTAGAGCGCAAGTCGAACGTAATATTGGTGATATCACCGATCCTAGCCAGCGTCGTATTTTAGCAACATTTACAGGTGGAAGCGCACCTGCAATGGCCGCCGCCGGCCCGACAGTTTCTAATCCAGGCGTTGTTCAAGCTTTAGCACCAGGTGCAGCAGCGGTAGCAGCACCAGTACAAGCACCTCCTGTTCAGCCCGCTCAACAGCCTGCAGCAGTAGTTGCGCCTGATCCCGTTGTAACGGCTGATCCAGTTGTTGTGGAAGCAGATCCAGAATTACGTTACAGGCAAGGCTTACTTGCAGTTACTGGTGCAGAAGGTGTCACGTTAGAAGATGTTACAGGCACAGCAAACGCAAATACTGGTGCGCATGATGGCATTCCAACAGCAATGCTAGAACAAATTACAAGCGAAGCTGCGACCAGACCTGGTCTTGATCAGTTACTTTTGGACCTTGGTGATCAGCAAACTGGTGGCCTTGTTGGTGTTTTACAGGCGCTTTTACGCGCATTAGGATTTGATGTTGCTGTTACCGGCGTACGTGATGAACGCACAAATGTAGCCGTTGAAGGTGCACAAGATCTTTTAGGTAAGCGTGATTCCATCTTAGCAGAGACGCTTGGTATGGAAGCGGATGGTATCTTTGCGGTACCTTCGGGCTCAGGGATTGCTGTTAATGTTGGTGGAACGCCAATTTTAGATGAAGATGGCAATATTACCGGAGTTGAGGGCGGCAGTGTTATGACCTTTGATCGTGAAGCGATCATGGCTAGCAATGGAACACTTGCAGGTTTAATTCAAACTTCGCCAGAAGCGCTTGCTGAACTTACAGAAGCAGAACAAGCAACACTTATTGAACGTCTTGGCATTGATCCTGAGACAATTACAATTCCTGAACCACGTGTTCCAGGTGAAGATGAACCAGGTGCAGAAGGCGAAACACCAGTCGTCACGGAAAGTGGCTTAGGGTTAAATGCAACAACAGCCGGTGTTATCGGAGGTGGTCTTCTCGCAGGTTATCTGGGTGGAAAAACGATCGTTGGCGGTTTACGCAGAGTAGGCAATTCATTTAGCGAGAGATTCACTGCATTTAGAGAACGTCGTGCGGTAACGTCAGCTTTTGAAGAGGGTCGCCAAGCGCGAGCAGCAGCCGTCGAAGAAGAACGTACTGCAATTAGAGAGCAAGCAGAGAGAGAACGCGCAGAGCGTGAAACGGACGTTGAAAGAGAACGTGCCGAGCGTCAAGCAGAAGCCGATAGAGTAGAGGCCGACCGCGTAGCAGCAGCCGAAGCCGAAGCAGCCACGCGTGAAACAGAAGCAGAAGCGCGCAGAGCTGGTGCAGAACAAGAAGGTCGCCAAGAAGCTTTAAGCCATGCAGAAACAGAGCGTGATCGCATTTACGCAGAAACAGATGGTGCGCAGCGTAGCCGTTATGAGACATTATTTGGTGTTAGTGATGCACGTGCACAAATTATTGCCGAAGCAGAAGCCCGCAGAGCTGGAGCGGATGCAGCGGTTGAACGTGCTGGAGTTCGAGACACACCTGATGGGCCGCTGCGTGATCCGACACCGACAGAATTAGCAGCTATCGAAGCAAGACGTGATGCACGTATTCAGGCAGGAATAGATACGGCGTCAAGGCCAGGGACTATTCGCCAAGCCGTAGATGCCAGAAGCCCGACTATGCGCGATGGAAGCACAACAAGAGTTGCAGCCCTTGGATTAGATGCAACAACGCCAGGTATTGCTTCAGCAGAAGAAGTACGCATCGCTGCAGAAGCCGTAGATGCAGGTAACACACGTATTGGAGACATTGAGGCAGACATTGATGCTGCGGACACCGCAGCAAGAGATGCAGAAGCTGCAGCAACAGCCGAAGCAGAAGCGGAACGAGCGCGTATAGAAGCAGAAGCCGACGCACGAGCAGCAGAAGCAGAAGCAGAAGCAGAGGCAAGAGCCGCAGCAGCAGAAGAAGATTTAGATACAAGAGCCGCAGCAGCAGAAGCAGAAGCCGAAGCGGAGAGAGATCGTTTGGCACAAGCAGGCCCAGACGCAGATCCAGATGCAGATCCAAATGCTTCACCTGATGGAGGAGGCCCCGATGCAGATGCGGATACCAGAAGTAGAACACGTCGTGCTTTGACAAATCCATGGGTTATTGCAGGTGCTGTTGGATTAACTGCTTATTTATGGCCACGAGAAGGACGTACCGAAGAAATTCTTGGAGACCTTGGTCAGATATCCCCTGAGGCAGCTGCGCTTGCGAATTCTGGTGATTATGAAGCAGCGGCTGGTCATCTTTTAGAATTATATGGTGAAGGCGGTGGATATTTTGAAACTGGATCAGGTGATCTTTGGACGCGTTTAGAAAATGCATCACCGGAGCAAACAAGAGCAATCCTTGCTTCAATGGCTGCGGAATATGCAGGTGATATGGAGGCTGCTGACCGATACTTTACAGACGCCGGTTTAGGTGAGGTCGCATTAGTTGGCCCAGACGCTATGATGGCAGTGACCAATGGTGAATATTTGAGTGCAGCAGGTCTTTATCACGCTGAAAATTTTGGTTTGGATAATGTTTATCATGCTTGGGACAGCGAAGGGGATGCTTCATTAGGGCGAAACTTGTGGCTTTCGGCCAGAACTGGCGCAGCTGCGATTTTTGATACTATTGTTATACAAGGTGCTCGTTATGGTTCAGCTTTTGTAGCGGAATACGCAGGAGCAGACGTTTCGACAATGGAAGAGATCAGACGTGATGTACAAACACAAGGTGGCTTAATTGCTACGTCTAATTTTGTTCATACTTTCTTCAATGGAGCAGATGGTGGATCTTTTCAAGCATTCCAATCAAGCATGGGAGACTTTTTAACTCGCTTTGATGGTGATTTTTCCAATGCGCTGCCGCTTTTAGCGCCTGATTTGCGTTATGCAGCTTCACCGGAAAGCCTTGCGGCACTTGTTGAATCGCATCAAAGATGGGTAGCCGCAGAGGAAGCTTATACTACGCTAAACCTGCAAGTAGCCCCTTGGTATGCTGTACATGATGATGGTGTTGATCACGATAAACTTGATGCGCTACGTTTAGCAGCTGCAGAAGCGCAACAAACCTATGAATTACAATTCGGCGTCTTAGAAAATTCGGGTGATCTTTCTTACATGATTGCGTTTATGGCAGATCCAGAAGGATATCAACCTACTCCTTATATTGAAGGGGATTCAGAGATTCCAACTAATAGCTTGTTGATTTCAAGGCTTGGTATGAGATCAGGCTTAGATGGCATGGACGTGCTTGGTGACTATCAAGTTGAGTTACAAGCCATTTTGAGAGATTCAGAAAGAGGTCCTGAGCTATTATCCATGATGTCTGAAGACATGTTATTACAAGTCGTTAGGGCTACTGTTGAAGCTGATAGAGATGATGTTGATCCTGCCGTTGTTGCATTGTTAGCAGAAACAAGACACATCATATCAGAAGCAAGCAACCTGCCAGGGCCAGGATCTAATGCAGCTTCAATGATGGCGGAAGAGCGTGTTACACAATTAATCCGTGCAAACTCTGCAATGCTTCAAGGTCATGTTACTGGATTTTTTGTAAATCTAGACATACCTCAAACATATGACACATTTCCTGGCTTTACGTCAGGGATGACAGAGTTTATGAGCTCCTATGATGGTGATTTTTCGAATGCTCCACCAATAAGAGATGTGACCAGATTAAATTCATCATTTTCTGATTTAGTTCTAATACACCAGAGATATACTGTCGCACAGGCAGAGTTTCAGGCACTTGCCGAGCTAGATAATGTTGATATCGATCAATTTTTAGACCTTCGCCTTGCTGCCGCAGAAGCTGGACAAGCCTATCAGACAGCATACAGAGCAATGGGAGATGATTTTTTACCTGAAGTTATAGCCTTTATGTCAGATCCTGAAGGGTATGAGAGAACTCCTGGTCTTGATCTCGACATTCCTCCAACAGAGTCTTTGGTGGAAGAGTTTATAGCGAGAACAGGTGAGGCTTATCCTTCGCCTACAGAAGGTGGTTTTGAAGTAGCGCAAACAGATCCCGGGGCATATAGTATTGTTGCTTATAGTGTTGCTGACATCGAAGGAGGCGCATGGCCTTTGGAAATTTCAGCGGGTCAGTTGAGTATTGGTGACAGCGCGATGCTCCATAACAGGGAAGCAGTAGAAGGCAGTACATTATTGTCAGGTGCTATTCGTGATGCTGTTATGGCGTTACCGGCATCGGAACGCGGTCCATTTCTTGAAGCGGCGCTCGGTTTTTATAATGGCCCCGATGCGGCAGGTACATTTTCAACGGCGGACATATTAGAAGGCATTGGTCAGGAAGTCACCGAAACCCCAGCTTCGTTACAAGGTATCGCAGATTTTTATGCAGCGACTTTGACGGATATTCAGGCAGAATTGAACGCAGGGCTTATTGCATCTGTTGATTTGCCGGATGTTGTTGCCTTTAGTGCGCATGATGTAGAGCGTAATGGTAATCCTCCTGTGCATCCCGTTGCGGCTGATGCTGATGGTGCGGCTGATGCCGTTGCTGCATACGAAGCGGCATGGCAGGATAACCCGAGCGAAATGACAAGTTTGATTGCAGAGTTGATTAGCGGAATCGTTAGTGCATTAACAGGACAAGATGGGTTTGAGAATTATCGCACGGCTGTTAATGATTACTATGCAGATACAGCCCGCGCAGGGACGCGTCCACCGGGTGAAGCAGAGGCTGTTCAAGGCGCTGTTGAAGCAGCGGGTCGTGATGCCGGATATATTCTTGATGCAGATATTCCTGTGGCATCTGCTACAACGCCAGCAACAAACTTAACCAGACCTGGCTAACCCCTTTAAATAAATACTATTGAGGTGGATTATCACCATAATAGCTTGGGTCTAGGTCAGAGAATCTTGTTACATTCGGATCGAAATACATTTTCACGGTACCAATCGGGCCGTGTCTTTGTTTTGCCACTATACATTCGCCGATATTATGGGCACGCTCCATTGATTCTTGCCATTTCATGTGGCCCTCCGTACCAGGTTCAGGTTCAGTTCGGCTGAGGTAGTATTCTTCACGATAGACGAACATGACCGCATCCGCGTCTTGTTCAATCGATCCTGATTCACGTAGGTCTGAGAGCTGTGGGCGTTTGTCATCTCGGTTTTCAACTTGCCGCGATAGCTGGGACAAGGCGATAACCGGTATTTGTAGTTCTTTTGCAATCGCTTTTAGGCCCATAGTAATTTCAGAAACTTCTTGAACGCGGTTTTCTTGACCACGTTTGGAGCCGTTGCCGCGCAATAGCTGGAGGTAGTCCACGACGAGCATATCAAGCCCGTGCTGGCGTTTTAGACGGCGGGCGCGGGTTCTCACTGCGGCGATTGATAATGCAGGTGTGTCGTCAATGTAAAGCGGGACTTGGCTCATGCGTTGGCTAGCTTCGACGAAGGCTTTGAAGTCATCTTGTTTGATGTTGCCTTTACGGATTGCATCGCCGGAAATGCCCGATTGTTCGGATAAGATACGACCAGCAAGCTGATCTGCAGACATCTCAAGAGAGAAGAATGCAACACGACCGCCCTCTTCGCCGCCTGAATCGGCGTAAGCTTTGGCGGCGTTGAATGACCAGTTAACGGCTAATGCGGTTTTACCCATAGATGGGCGACCAGCAAGGATGAGCAGATCAGAGGGTTGGAAACCACCAAGTTTTTTATCAACATCCACCAAACCAGAGGTTACGCCCGTGACTGACCCTTTGTTTTTATATGCTTTTTCCGCGTGTTCAATAGCCGTGAGAACCGAATCGCGCAAAGTTATAAACCCGCCTTTGACTTCACCACTTTCGGCAAGTGTAAATAACTTACTTTCTGCGCGTTCAATGGCGCCGACGGCATCAGATTCAAGGTTATGGTCATAGGCTTCGTTGACGACATCTTCACCAAGGGTGATAAGTTCGCGGCGCAAATGGAGATCATAGATTGTGCGGGCATAATCTTCGACATTAATGACATTCACTACCGATGCAGCAAGGTCAGCGAGATATTCTGCGCCGCCAACGTCTTTTAAGTCATCGTCCTGTTCGAAATAATTTTTCAGCGTTATGGGAGTCGCGTTTTGTCCACGATCAACCATTGTGCGAATGGCGGTGAAAATACGTTGGTGGGCCGGCATGAAGAAATGATCTGCGTTAACGTGATCGCCAACTTTTTCAATGGAACGATTATCAACGAGAAGCACACCGAGCAACCCCTGCTCTGCCTCCAAATTGTGGGGTAAAATGCGGTACGCAGGGGCTTCATCTTCGTTCGCGGCTAGATTTTGAAATGCTATATCTGTGTTCATGCGTGTGATCATAGCGAGGCGCAAAAAAAAGTGCCAGAAAATGCAAAAAGCCAGCTGTGAATAGCGGGTATAAAAAAGCCTGCGACCGTGTGGTGCAGGCTTTTATGAATTAATTGTTTAAAAGACTTAGTCCTCTTTTGCTTCTTCTACTGCTTCTTTAGGAGCATCAGCTGTTAACTCGCCTGTTTCTTCTTCAGGCTCGTCTTCTGCTTTAGCGGCTTTTTTCTCAGCGCGCTTAGCCGATTTTTCTTCAGACTTTACTGCGTCTTCGGCTGCTTTTGCTTCTGTTTCTGCTGTGCGTTCTTTTTCAGCTTCAAGTGCATCTTCTTCTAAAGCGTCTGCAAGGGCTTCATCAGCATCATAGTCTGCTGCTGGCTCTTGCTCTGGCGTGTCATCAGATACAAGGGCTTTGCCTGTATCTGCCTGAATTTTCGCTTCTTCTGTTGAACGCGCAATGTTGACGGTAATTTCAACAATCACTTCAGGGTGAAGTTGAATGTTCACAGGGAACAAACCGATCGTCTTGAAGTTCGTGTTGATTTTTACCATTGGACGCGTAATTGCTTCACCGGATGTTTCCGCCGCGGCTTGTGCAATGTCACGCGTATTTACAGATCCATAAAGCTGACCACTTTCAGAAGCTGCGCGGATCAAAGGAACGTTGATACCTGCAATTTTCTTTGAAAGCTTTTCTGCTTCTTTTTTCTGTTTATCACTTTCCGCTTCGATTGCTTTTTTCTGTCCTTCGAAATAAGCAACATTGTCCTTGCTTGCGCGAAGGGCTTTCTTTTGCGGTAAGAGGAAGTTACGTGCATAACCCGGCTTTACAGAGACCACGTCTCCCATATTACCCAGCTTTTCAACACGTTCTAATAGAATAACTTGTGTAGCCATTTTTTATCTCCTTATCAAAACGCTTATGAACGCTTATCGCCATATGACTTATTGCTGTCATATGGTTTGCGTGGTGGGCGTGCACTTTCTGTATCTACGTTCACATACGGCATAAGCGCCATGAAGCGAGCACGTTTGATGTTCTTTGCCAATTCACGCTGTTTCTTTTGTGAAACGGCTGTAATACGGCTTGGGATCATCTTACCGCGCTCTGATACGTAACGGCTTAATGTTTTAACATCTTTCCAATCAATTTCCGGGGCTTTCGGACCAGAAAATGGACATGTCTTTTTACGACGGAAAAATGGACGTTTTACTGTTGGGGCATCTGCTGCAGGCATTATGCGGCCTCCTTATCGAATTTTTTATCGTTTTTACCAGAATCCATCATGATCGATGGGCCATTTGTTGGCTCATCGAGGCGGATTGTAAGTGAACGCATCACATCTTCATCAAGACGCATCACACGCTCAAGCTCAATAACACCAGGACCCTTCACATCACTTTCAATCAGTGTGTAATGACCTTTGCGGCTTTTGTTGATTTTATAGGCAAGGGTTCGTAGGCCCCATTGCTCAGTTTTTAGGATTTTACCATCCGCATCTGTAATTACTTTACAAAAGCGATCGGTGAGGTCTTTTACTTGATTTTCAGTCAAGTCTTGTCGTGCAATCAGCACAGTTTCATAGATAGGCATAACCTATTATCTCCTCTTGGTTTAACAGCCAACACACCATGCGTTGGCGAGGTACATTTCAGTAATGTGTGGGTTTTATGACGGAAACTGTTGTGTGATGCAAGGTTTTTCTTACAAATTTTGTGGTCATAAAAAAGAAACGTAAGACTTACGGTCTCACGTTTCTGGGCAGGGAATTCTTATTCAGTACGGGACGAAATTTTTATTTTATGCAGTTTGGAAATCTGTATTGGCTTTTTTGTTGATATATTGCGCGGTAAACGCAGACCAACTCATTTCAATTTGTTCGTTTGAATAGCGTTTGCAAGCAATGCGGATGAGACGCTTTAATTGACGATCCGTTATATCGGGATTACCTAAAAGTGCTCTAAAATCTGATAATGCGATTGTTGCGGCGAAATCGGCGTAGTCTGTATTCACACCTCCAGAATTTTCAAATACATCATTCGTTTGTTGGATGAGTCTTTTGATTTCTGTTTGTGTTCTATACGCCATATGTCTTTATCCCATTTTTATTTATTTATTGAATGCGAAGTTCCTTTTCAAAATTCACTGTTAAAGTTATTTAAAAAGAACTTAATTTTTAATATTTTTCTGTAATACGAGTATGATAATACACATTCAGAATAAGGAATGCAAAATTTTGTTAAATAAAATATGCTGCAAAGCGAAATAAATACACATGAATTCATAGTAAACTTAAAATAATATTTCACTAATATAATAATTATACCAATAGATTGGAGTAAAAATGGGACGTGCTTTTATATTTCCAGGCCAAGGTTCACAAGCGATTGGCATGGGTAAGACATTGGCGGAAAATTTTGTCGAAGCGAGAGAAATTTTTGAAGAAATTGACGAATCACTTGGTCAAAACCTTTCAAAATTGATGTTTGAAGGGCCGGAAGAAGATCTTAATTTAACTGCCAATACGCAGCCCGCGCTTATGGCTGTTTCGGTGGCTGTTACGCGGATTCTTCAAAAGCAAGGCGGGATTGACCTTGCGGGGCATTGTCAATTTGTTGCGGGGCATTCTTTAGGGGAATATTCAGCTTTAACGGCCGCTGGTGCGTTTTCTTTATCTGATTGTGCGAAGCTTTTGAAGCTTAGAGGAGAGGCTATGCAGAGGGCTGTTCCTGTCGGGAAAGGGTCAATGGCGGCTATTCTTGGGCTATCCTTTGAAGAGGTAGATGCGATTGCGCAAGATGCATCTGGTAATGGTGAAGAGGTCGAGGCGGCAAATGATAACTCAGTTGGTCAAGTTGTCGTCAGCGGCCATAAAGGCGCCGTTGCAAAAGCCGTTGAGTTGGCAAGTGAGCAAGGCGCAAAGCGTGCTGTTATATTACCGGTTTCTGCGCCGTTTCATTCGCAGCTTATGGCCCCGGCCGCGGCGGAGATGAAAGAGGCGCTCGCTGATGTTAATATTAACAATCCATGCGTTCCCGTTGTTACGAATGTAACGGCTAATGCTGTTGAAGATGTGAGCAGTATTCGTAATCTTTTAGTTGATCAAATTACAGGCATGGTCCGTTGGCGCGAATCTGTTCTTTGGATGGCTGATAACGGCATTGATTCTATGGTTGAGTTGGGCAGCGGAAAAGTTTTGTGTGGTTTGGTGCGTCGGATTGATAAATCCATTGCGACGTCAAATGCCGGTACGCCAGAAGACATTGAAGCATTGATTGAGAGCCTTAAGGGATAATTTTAAGCCTTAGCAATAATTCGTCTCAACGCGGTTTTTGACCATAAAATTGCTTTGGCAACATCGTGGTGAGCGAGCTCTGTTTGATGCATGCGGATTGCGTCCCCTATTCCGCGCATATTATGCACAAGGCTCTCTATGTCTTCGCCTTCTACAAAATACCCGTCTGCATCGGGCATTACTTTTTCTTGCTCATACAATGTTTCATAGAGGCTTTGTAGTGAGTTAATAAGATCGTTTGCGTTTTCGCGCTCTTCATTGGGCCAATCGATACGGGCAAAGGCTTCACAGACCGCATCATGGAGCTCTTTAAAGCCTTGGGCGGGTGACAATTCTTGCTTTTTCACAAAAGAGAATCCTTTATGAAATTCTTTGAATAACCCATTAGGTAGCATGATTTGTTGTGATTTGGTTCTTGGCATTTTGCTCACTTTATTGACACTCAACATCTAGCCATATAAGCCTTTTGGTAACGGAATTGAAGTCTATAATTTTTTAATTAAGGGAATGCGATGTTTAATTTAAATGACAAAACAGCTTTGGTAACAGGAGCGACAGGCGGTATTGGTGGTGCGATTGCAACGGCATTACATGCGCAAGGCGCACATGTTGGTATTTCTGGACGTAATGCGGAAAAGCTTGAGGCGCTTGCGAAGAGATTAGGCGATCGTGTTTCGGTTTTGCCGGCAGATTTATCTGATCGTGATGCTGTTGCGGCCCTTGTGAAAAGTGCCGATGAAGCCATGGGGCAGATTGACATTTTAGTGAATAATGCGGGATTAACGCGTGATGGTTTATCCATGCGCATGAGTGATGAGGATTGGCAGCAAGTTATTGATGTGAATATGACCGCTACTTTTCGTCTCGCAAAGGCTGTGCAGCGCGGCATGATGAAGCGTCGTTTTGGGCGTATTGTTAATGTTGCTTCGGTTGTTGGTGTTACAGGTAACCCCGGTCAGTGTAATTATGTCGCCTCCAAAGCTGGTATGATTGGCTGGAGTAAAGCTATGGCAGCCGAAGTTGCAAGCCGCGGTATAACAATTAACTGTGTCGCACCCGGCTTTATTGCGACCGCAATGACAGATGCGTTGAATGACGACCAAAAAGACAAAATTAATTCTACGATTCCTGCTGGCAAGATGGGTGCAAGCGATGATATTGCTGCGGCGGCTGTTTTCCTTGCGAGTGAAGAAGCCGGTTATGTCACTGGACAAACGATTCATGTTAATGGCGGCATGGCGATGATTTAAACATCATCATACGAGGCGATGATTTTAATGGGTAAATTACCGATCTATTTTGGCTATGCTGGTGCCATTCCATTTATTCTTTTTATGCTTTTTACCTTTGCGATAGACGAGGTAGAGCATTACGAAGTTCTGAGCTTTGTGCAAATTGGTTATGGCGGAATGATATTATCATTTTTGGGCGGTATTCATTGGGGGCAAGCGATCCCCAGCAATAATCCGAAACAGTTAAGCTTTGCGATGATCCCAACGATTGCTTGCCTGATATTGATGGTTTGGACGTTTTTGATTGATCCCGTTTTACCATTATTGGCGATGGCGGGGTTGTTTTGGATTGTCTATATTGCCGATCAAAAATTAATGCCGCTTGATTTTATTCCCGAAGGCTACTTTAAGTTTCGCAAAAATCTCACAATGATTGTCAGTGCGACACTTATAGTATCGGCTTTGGTGACGATGTAGTGAGAAAAGAACTCATTATATTTGATTGTGATGGGACGCTTGTGAATAGCGAGTTGCTTTATAACACTATTACTTCTGATCTTCTTAATGAGCTGGGTTTTAAAGAATATACGCCGCAGCGCTGCATTGAATTATTTGCGGGGCAGAGCTGGAGCACAATAAAAGCTAAGCTGGAAGAAATGCATGGTGCGGTAATTCCAGAGGATATTGTTAGTCGGTATATTAAAATTGCTAATGATAGGATGGAGAAAGATTTAGAAGCTGCGCCGCATGCATTGGATGTTGTTGGGCAGCTTAGCGTAACGCACACCCTCTGTGTGGCTTCAAACGGTGAGCGGGGTAATGTCATTAAATCATTATCGATGACAGGTCTTATTGCGTTTTTTCAAGATGATCATATTTTCACCAAAATACAGGTGCCTCGTCCAAAGCCTGCGCCGGATTTGTTTTTATTTACGACCCAAGAGATGGGATTTGAACCATCACAATGTATAGTGATCGAAGACAGCCCAGCCGGCGTTGAAGCCGCTGTTGCAGCAGGCATTGATGTTATTGCATATACAGGATGCGCGCATGATCACGATGCCCAAGCTGAGCTTTTGCGCGATGCGGGAGCAAGTGTAGTTGTGAATTGTTTAACCGATATCATTTAGCATAAATAATTTGACATATTTTTTTAGAACCGTTAGTTAATTTTATAATTCCATGAATTAAAGATTGCGTATTTATGAGTATACAACCACTTCCACAGCAATTTCGTATCAATCATGACGGTGCTTCCGATGCCATGGTCGTAGATCAAAGCACTTGCTTAACTTACGGTGAACTTCGTGATTTATTTTACAACACGGCTGACTCTTTAAATATTCATCATATGTCTTTTCAAGACTATCAGGGACCAACAGACCCAGATAAAATTGCAGATTATTTAACTAGCACAAGCCAGTTAGGCTAAATTATCCACATTATGAATGGTGTGTAAACTTCCAAAACCTTCATCCACAGCGCTGCACGTGTTACCACAATAAAAGCGCTTGCATTTGTTTTCTACATCAGTAGAGTTCTCGCAAGTTTTGAGTTCAATTAATAACAAAGAATAGGATTTATACGATGAGTGATGTAGCTGATCGCGTTAAAAAAATTGTAGTAGAGCATCTTGGTGTTGATGAAGATAAAGTTGTTGAAGGTGCAAGCTTTATTGATGATTTGGGTGCAGACTCACTTGATACTGTCGAGTTAGTTATGGCATTTGAAGAAGAATTCAGTGTTGAAATTCCTGATGATGCTGCTGAAAAAATTCAAACATTTGGTGATGCTGTTAACTTCATCAAAGAGAATTCATAAAAGCGAAATTCGCTGTTAGCATTTAAATTTACTACTTTCCCCGCTCACGCGGGGATTCTAGTATATGGGTATTGGTTTTTGAAATAGGAATGAATATATGAGACGTGTTGTTGTCACAGGTTTGGGAATGGTTTCACCACTTGGTTATGGTGTTGATCATAACTGGAATGCTATTACGAATGGTCAGTCGGGCATTAAGCCGATTACAAATTTCGAAGTTTCTGATATCCCATCACGTATTGCTGGTATTGTACCACGCACATCTGATGAGAACCCAACCAATGGTGATTTTAATCCTGATCTTTTTATGCATCCAAAAGAACAACGAAAAGTTGATACTTTTATTGTCTACGGTATGGCCGCTGCACAAGAAGCGATTGAAGATGCCGGATGGACGCCGGAGGATGAAGAATCACTTAATCGTACAGGTGTTTTGATTGGTTCTGGTATTGGTGGGCTTGATGAGATTGATCGCACATCGCAATTAATGGCCGATAAAGGGCCGCGCCGCGTTTCTCCGTTTTTTGTTCCCGCGGCTTTAATTAATCTGATTTCGGGACAAGTTTCGATTAAATATGGGTATCGTGGGCCGAACCATTCGGTTGTTACTGCTTGTGCGACAGGGACGCACGCTATTGGGGATGCGGCACGCCTCATCGCGTTTGATGATGCGGATGTTATGGTTGCTGGTGGTGGTGAAGCCGCTGTTTGTCGCATTGGCGTTGCAGGATTTGCAGCGGCGCGTGCGCTATCGACGGGATATAATGATCGACCAACAGAGGCATCACGTCCATGGGATCAAGACCGTGATGGGTTTGTGATTGGCGAAGGGGCCGGTGTTGTCGTTTTGGAAGAATATGAACATGCGAAGGCACGTGGCGCCAAGATTTATGGTGAAGTTATCGGCTATGGCTTATCAGGTGATGCGCACCATATTACATCGCCTGCGGAAGATGGTAATGGTGGTTATCGCGCAATGGAAGCTGCATTAAAACGCGCGCAAGTGAATCCGGAGGATATTGATTACGTTAACGCGCATGGGACCTCGACCCCGGTTGGTGATGGGATTGAATTTGGTGCGGTTAAGCGAATGTTTGGCAATGCACTTAATACGATGAGCATGTCGTCAACAAAATCAGCGATTGGGCATTTATTAGGCGCAGCGGGCGCAGTTGAAGCGATTTATTCAATCAAAGCGATTGAAACAGGTGTGCTTCCACCGACTTTGAACCTCGATAATCCATCTGAAAATTGTCAGGGCATTGATCTTGTTCCCAAGGTTGCGAAAGAAAAGACAGTTACAACGGCTCTATCCAATTCCTTTGGATTTGGCGGTACAAATGCGTCCCTTGTTATGAAGGCCGTTTAACGTGAGTGATGTTGCGCCAGAAAAGCAGCATGTTAAAGCATTCAGATTTCTTCTAGGTCTCCTTGTTTATGGTGTCACCATAGGTATTGTTGTTGTGGCTCTTGCCTTTTGGTGGGGGGCTAATCAATTTACCACGATTGGTATGGAGGCCGATGAGCCTCAGCTTTTTGTAGTTGAACGAGGTGATGGCGCAAATACGATTGCATTTAAGCTGCATGCGAAAGATATTATCCACGATCCCTATATCTTCATGATTGGCACGACGGTTTTGGGTAATCATACCTTTCTTAAGGCTGGTGAATATGAGATCCAACCTGGCATGAGCCAGCGCGATGTTATGCAGCTTATGGTGGATGGTGATATTGTTGGTCGCCGCGTTACAATTCGTGAAGGGTTAACCAGCTTTGAAGTTGTTCGCCACCTTAAGGGGGTTGAGGAGCTAAAAGGTGAGGTAGATAAGATTCCTGTCGAGGGGATATTGTATCCAAATACATATGATTATCGTTTAAATGAAGAGCGTCAGAGCGTTTTGATACGCATGCGCAACATGATGCTTGAGATTGTCTTGACGTCATGCGGCTATGTTAAGCGAGCACCAGATTTTAATACGTTTTATGATTATCCAGATGAAGAATTGATGCTTGCACCCTGTCATGCAGCAACTAAAAATCCAGCTTTGAAAGATATTAAAACTGTTAATGATGTTTTGACGTTGGCGTCGATCATTGAAAAAGAAACTTCTGTTGCAGAAGAGCGTGCAAAAGTTGCAGGTGTTTTTATCAATCGTTTGAATAGAGGCATCCCGCTTCAAACCGATCCGACCGTGATTTATGCCATTACAAAAGGCGCGCATAAAAATGATGGAAAAGGTCCGCTTGGGCGTAGGCTTTTGCGAAAAGATCTGCAGTATGACTCGCCCTATAATACTTACAGATATCCCGGCTTGCCGCCCGGACCTATTGCTAACCCAGGGAAGGCATCAATTAAGGCTGTTTTAAATCCGGAAAGCCATAATTATATTTATTTTGTAGCTGATGGTACAGGCGGGCATGCATTTGCAAAAACTCTGGCCGAACATAATCGTAATGTTGCGAAATGGCGTAAAATTAGACGCGCGCAGAAGAAATAATCGAGCTAGTATTAGATCATGTCATCATTCTTGATAACTGATGATTCTTATTGGTCATCTCGTTTTTTGGGTGGTGTTGTGTTGTTTGTTCCACGGGGAACTTGGGCACTGCCGCCGCCACCTCCGCCAAGACCTGGCGCGCTTGGACCAAGATTAAGGCTTGGCATTGCTTTTGGTCCGGCTTCCATTTGTACGCGGCGCGCGAGATGAGGCGCGAATTCTAAGCTGCTTGGTACTGCGTCGCCAAGAACGCAGCCCATTGCGTCTTCGTCGCCTAAATCTTCGCGGTGAACAGGCTGGCCCGCTACGCATGATTTCACAAAATTCTCAAATGTTTGAAGAGGGTTAGGCACTTGCTTGGCAGCTTGCATATTTTGGGTGCGATATGGGTCATCCAAAAACATGAATGGAACTTGGTAAGCCTGTGAGATATTACCTTCTTTGACCGCACCGATATGAATTTGTTGATTGCGGTCTAATGCTTCGAGGAAATCCATTTCAACAGGAATGTTCAGTTCAAGGAAATCCATGTCGGCATATTCGGCTGTTAACATGCCTGTTTGTGTGTCAAAAGTCATTCCGATGGTCTTTTTAATCGGGTTTTCATTACAAATCAGGCCTGCTTCGCCATTTTGTGTAAATAAGAGATCGATATTCATATCGCTGTTAGTTATCCTTGCAGTTTGTATTTTACTATTTTATCAGAAGACGACTTAATAAAGATATAGTTTTTCCATGTGTGGTTTTACAGGATTTTATCATTTTAGGACACAAGGCTCGCGGAGTGAAGATTTCAATCTTGCGCAGCGTATGTCGGATACTCTCATACATCGTGGGCCGGATCATGGTGATATTTGGCAAGATCCTGATGTTAGTTTTAATGTAGCGCATAGACGTTTATCCATTTTGGATTTATCCGAGCATGGACATCAACCGATGGTATCTCAATCGGATCGTTATGTGATCGCTTTTAACGGGGAGATCTATAATCATCTAGATTTACGAAAAGAATATCTAGACGGCGTTATTTTTAGAGGACATAGCGATACTGAAACATTACTTGGCCTTATTGATCGTTTAGGGTTTTTGAAGACGCTTGAGCTGATTAATGGCATGTTTGCTTTTGTCGTGTGGGACCGCAGTGAAAGGGTTTTGCATTGTGCACGTGATCGGTTTGGTAAAAAGCCGCTTTATATCGGATGGGCGGGGAAATCCCTCGTTTTTGGATCAGAATTAAAAGCTCTTAGGGCGCATGATGATTTTAATGCGCAGATTGATAAAGAGAGCTTTTCGCTATATTCGCAATATGGGTGGTGCCCTGCCCCGCGGTCAATTTATTGTGATATATGGCAGTTACAGCCAGGGTATTGTGCAAGTTTTAAGATTGAAAAACTTAGTGCGGGTGATGATTTACGTGCCTATATGGCGCCTTATTGGTCTGCTCAAGATGTGGTTGAGCGCAGGCACGTTAGAAATGATTCATATGGCGACATTGTTCATTCATTTGAACAACTCTTAAATCAATGTGTCCAAGATCGCATGATATCTGATGTGCCGTTAGGCGCGTTTTTATCGGGAGGCATCGATAGCTCTAGCATCGTTGCGTTAATGCAAAAAAACAGTAACAAGCCTATTCATAGCTTTACGATTGGTTTTGAAGAAGCAGGTTTTAATGAGGCTGATCATGCGCGTGAAATTGCGCAGCATTTAGGCACAGATCATCATGAATATACATGCACCGCGCAGGATGCGAGAGATGTTATTCCAAAATTGCCAGAGATGTTTGATGAACCCTTTGCCGATCAATCGGCCATTCCGACATATCTTGTATCCATGTTTGCAAAGCAAATGGTTACCGTCGCTTTATCGGGTGATGGTGGTGATGAAATGTTGGGTGGATATTCACGTCACGTCTCCGCACCAAAAATTGCTGCGCTTCCGAAAATTTTAAAATATGGTATTGATGCAATTCCAAAATCATTACTGCAGACTCTTATACCGACAAAGCCGCTATTAGCGAAACATCTGCACAAAACATCTGCGCTTTTGTCTGCGGACACGCAAAAAGATGCGTATAATATTTTGTTAAGACGATGGGATGAAAATCCTGTTTTATCTTCAAAAAATGCTGCACTTCATTTAAATGAAATGTCTGATTTAGATTATAGTGAACAGCTAATGCTTTGGGATACGCAGCATTATTTAGCGTATGATATATTAACCAAAGTTGATCGCTGTAGCATGGCATCTAGCCTTGAGGCGAGAGCGCCGCTTTTGGATCGTCGTATTTTTGAATTTTCTTGGAACTTACCACTTGATGTGAAAATTAAGAATGGCCAGGGCAAATGGCTTTTGCGAGAAGTTTTATCGCATCATGTGCCGCGTGAAATGTTTGAAAGGCCTAAACAGGGTTTTCATGTGCCTGTTGCGGATTGGTTGCGCCACGATTTAAGAGATTGGGCCGAAGATTTATTAGATGAATCCACTCTTGAAAATCAAGGCTTGTATGATGTTCAATCGGTGCGGGCGCATTGGGAAGCATTTTTGAATTCTAATCATCGTGATTGCGATGCCATTTGGAGTGTGCTTATGTTTCAATCTTGGTATCGAAAATGGATCAAACTATGAAACGCGGTAAGATTTTATATATTGTTAATCACATGGATTGTTTTTGGACGCGACGTTTTCCAATCGCTAAAAAAGCAGCCAGTGATTGGGATGTTTTTGTATGCGCCAGCGATGCAGATCAGGACAAACAATTAAGTGATCATGGTTTTAAGGGTTATGGTCTTATGGAGCCAGATCGCAGGCGGACGTTATGGTCAACTTTTCTGATTATGGTTGGTATATGGAAGGCTATACGCGCAACAAAACCAGATCTTATTCATGCTATGACTCTGAAATATGCATTTATGACAGGACTTGTTTGCATATTATTTCCACGTATCAAAGTTGTTCATACGATTGCTGGGCTTGGTTATTTATTTTCCGGCGAAGGTTTAAAGGTCAAAATATTACGCGCATTTATTGCACCATTTTTAAAGCTTGCGCTTTATAATAAGCGCAGCAAAATTTCGTTTCAAAACCCGGATGATATGCGTGTTTTAATTAATGGTGGTTATGTTAGAGAGGATTGTTCCTACCTTATTAAAGGCTCCGGCATTGATCTTAATGAATATGCTTTTACCCCCGAGATTGAACGTGATAAGCCGCTTGTTATATTGCCTACACGCACTATTCATGAAAAAGGGATTGCTGTTTTTATTGCAGCTTGCAAACTTGTTGCGGAAAAGGGCATTGATGCAGATTTTCAAATTGCAGGTGGTGGAGCACCGTATAATCCGCGTGAAATCTCAAAGGAAGACATGCATGCCATGTTAGAAAACACCCCCGTTGAGTGGTTGGGGCATGTTTCCGACATTGTAGGTTTGTATCGTCAGTGTCATTTGATTGTATATCCATCCTATTACGGTGAAGGTGTGCCGAAAGTATTATTAGAAGCCGCAGCAACAGGACGTGCCATCATCACCACGGATCATACCGGATGTCGAGAAGCAGTTATTGACGGTGATACTGGTATCTTAGTTCCCGTAAAAGATACGCAAGCCACAGCAGAGGCGATTGCTACATTGATTCAAGATGCGACATTGCGCCAAGATATGGGACGCGCCGCTCGTGATTTTGCTGCGCAGGAATATGACGTTAATAGCGTTGTTGAACGCACGCTCCTTATTTATGATGATGCGGTTTCCGTTTAATATTGGATGGACTTTTTGATGGCTTTATCGCCATGTTTCAAGACAACAGATAACGTCTTTTCTCGCATTGCTTCGGCTAAATTATCATGATCCATACCGTTGTGAATGCGAAAGACAGCCTTTGTTTGATCAAGATCAGAGATCTCTATTTTTGGGGGTGTTATTAGACCTAATTGATCTTCTTCGATCACAGGAAACACGCTCATATTTTTAAAGCCATTTTGACTTGTTACACTCATTAAAAACGAGTCTTCTGCGATAACTATGCTATCGATAGACATGTCGTCTATTTCGGTTTTTGGAACTTTTTCTAATGCAGTTTCTATGATTTTATTTGTTTCATGTGGTTTTTTTCTTGGGTCTATCTCCACGCTGATTTCAAATTTTTCAGGGATGCATATATCTTTACAAATCATAATTTGCGCTTTGAGATTTAAGGATGCTTTTTCAGCTAAATCTTTTTTTGAATATTCAAACGGCAGTGTCAAACGTCCATCATATCCGAAAATATGAAAACCGGACTCTATTTTACGTTTTGGAGCGGGCCATTGTATTTCCAGTGATTCTATATTTTGACTGTCTGCCCAAGACATAATGGGCGGAAGGCCGCTGTCTCCTGAGACGCGCCAATAAGTATGCCAGCCATCAGCCAAATTTATTTGCAACGCGGCTTTGTTACCTGATCCGGCGATGAGGCGCGCCTTGGCGTCTTGGGATTCGAACCAATCGCCCATTTGTGCGTTTGATGTCGACGACTGTATTAGTATGAAAGCCGCTATAAAAATTGAAAATATTCTCATATTTATTATTATAACGATGATTAAACGTTGTGTCTTTAAGGAAACTGACATGGAAAGCCAATCACAAGACGGTTATTTTACGGGTAAATTATTGCTGGCTATGCCGGGCATGATGGATCATCGTTTTGAAAATGCTGTTATCTTTTTATGTAGTCATGATGAGAATGGTGCGATGGGGCTTGTTATTAATGATTGCTTGCCCGGGATGCAATTCAAACATTTATTGAATGAGTTAGACATCGCATCGGACATTATCGTTGATCCAGCAATATTAAGGACGCCGCTTATGAATGGCGGGCCTGTTGATACGGGGCGTGGATTTTTATTACATGGTAGTGATTTTCAACATCAAGACACCATTTCGATTAATTCGGATATCTACATCAGTGGGACGCTTGATGCGCTTAAAGCGCTATCAAATGGGAATGGCCCGCAAGATCGATTGATCATGTTTGGTTATGCCGGTTGGGACGCCGGTCAATTAGATGAAGAAATCCAGAGTAACGCATGGCTTGTTTGTGAGCCCAATCCTGGGCTGATTTTTCATGAAGACGATAATACCAAATGGGAAGCCGCGATTAAGACGCTTGGTTTTGATCCTGCGATGTTATCGGGCGATGCTGGGCAAGCTTAACTTTACGCGGCTAAGCGGTCTTCGATTGCATTGTAAGTGGGAAGTTTTTCCAAGGGACCGAGTGCCGCCATAGTAGGCTTGGTTGTAAAGATGCGTTTGGCTGTTTTTTGAATTGCGTTTACGTCGATGGCGTCGATAGCCTCTAGGGTTTGTTCAATGTCAAATTCAGCATTTCTAAACAGGGCGTATTTTGCGTGCTGATCGGCGCGTGTCATCATGGATTCACGGCCAATTAAAAGACCAGATCTAAGCTGGGTTTTTGCGCGTGCGACTTCTTCTTCTGTTACATTTTGAGATACTTTTAATAGTTCGTCCGAAATGACGGGAACGATCTCGTCTAAGCTTTCCGGCCCTGTCCCGGCATAAATGCCGAATTGACCGTCATCTTGATAGGCGGAATTAAATGAGAAAATGGAATAAACCAGACCGCGTTTTTCACGCACTTCTTGGAATAAGCGTGAAGACATACCGCCGCCCAGCAGCGTAGAAAGTGCCTGTGCGTTGAAATGATCGTCATCTAGGCGGCTAAAGCTTTGAAAGCCGAGAATGAAATGGGCTTGTTCTAAATCTTTTTGAACGCGAAAATCATTGCCCTGATAATTGGCTGATTTTGGTTTGAAATCGTTATCTTTGGGGAGTGTGTCGAAAAGCTTCCCGCATTTTTCAACCAGTGCCTCATGATCCACATGGCCAGCCGCGGAGATGACTGTTCGTGCGGGAGAATAGAATTGTTGGATAAATCCTGTTAATGCGTCGCGGGACATATTAGTAACATGATCCGTGCTTCCTAATATTGGTGCTCCCAAAGTTTGATTTGGATATGCCGCCTCGTGATAATGATCAAAAACGAGATCATCGGGTGTGTCATTACACATACCTATCTCTTGGAGAATAACTTGACGTTCGCGTTCGATTTCGTCCTCTAAGAGTGTTGAATTAATGTACATATCGGCAAGCACTTCTAAGCCTAAGCCTAGATCACTTTCCAACATATGCGCATGGTAGCTTGTTATTTCGCGCCCTGTGTAAGCGTTCATATGTCCGCCGGCACTTTCTATGCTTTGCACGATGTCTAGCGCATTGCGGGTCGGTGTCCCCTTAAACATCATATGTTCGACCATGTGCGCAGCGCCGTTATGTGCCATATCTTCAAAACGTGTTCCTACGCCTGTCCAGATACCGATGGCGACAGAATGCATTGATTTGACGTCTTCTGAAATTACGCGCAGTCCGTTTGGCAAAGTGGTTGATTTGATTGATGTCATATCTATGCGGCGTCTTTTTTGGTGATACGTGCGTTTTGTCTTATGAAGTCTTGAATAGTATTAAGGTTATTCGGCAATTCGGTTAGGAATTCTTCACGTTCAAACAGATCAGACATTTTCGCGGGAAGTGGTGGGCGAATATTGATCGCTTTTTCAACAGCATCCGGGAATTTTGCAGCATGCGCACAAGCCAGAGCAACAATAGGACCATCAATTTTATCTTCGTAGGCTTTTGCTGCGGATACACCGATGGCTGTGTGCGGATCTAAGACCTCGCCTGTGTCGTTATAAACTTCACGAATAATGTCTAATGTCGCTTCGTCATTGCAACGATGTGCTACAAAATCACTGCAAGCCATTTCCAAAAGATGATTACCAACGGACATACTGCCTGTTGTTTTAAATTCATCCATGGCATCACTAAGCATGCCGTAATCGCGGCTGAATAGTTCAAAAAGGTAGCGTTCAAAATTACTGGAAATTTGGATATCCATGGATGGTGATAATGTTGCATCAACCCCGTCCATCTTCATTTCACCCGTCTCAAAGAAACGTGTCAGAATATCATTTTTATTGGTTGAAATAATTAACTTACCGATCGGCAATCCCATTTTGCGCGCGCAATGGGCGGCGAAAACATTACCGAAATTTCCTGTTGGAACACTAAAAGAGACTTTCTTTTCAGGTGCACCCAGCGCCAATGCCGTTGTGAAATAATAGACGATTTGCGCCATTATGCGCGCCCAGTTAATTGAATTAATGGCGGATAATGACATTTCCGCCCTAAAAGACGGATCGTTGAACATATCTTTGACTGCGTTCTGGCAATCATCGAATGTGCCTTCGATCGCAAGGTTATGGACGTTTGCCGCATTAATTGTTGTCATCTGCTTGCGCTGCACGTCACTGACGCGGCCGCTTGGGTGGAGTATAAATACATCGACATTATCACATGCTTTACAGCCCTCGATAGCTGCGGAGCCTGTATCGCCAGACGTCGCGCCCACGATCGTGACGCGTTCACCGCGTTTTTTTAGAACGTGATCAAATAAACGCCCTAGCATTTGCAGGGCTACATCTTTAAACGCAATCGTCGGGCCACGATGTAATTCCATCAACCAGATTTTGGAAGATAGCTGTACAAGCGGGGTCACGCTTTCATGATCAAATACTTCGCGGGCATATGTTTCAGATACAATCGTATCAAAATCTTCGCGTTCGATTGATCCTTCTACGAATGGCCACATCACTGCGCGCGCAACTTCAATATAAGATTGTCCTGCTAATGATTTTAATTCATCTTTGCTAAAATGCGGAAATTTTTCTGGAACATATAGGCCGCCATCAGGGGCAAGGCCCGTTAAGAGTACGTCTTCGAAGCTTTTTGCCCCGTCTGTTTCTGTGTGACCGCGTGTGGAAATATATTTCATCATAATAAATGAAGATGTAAGGCTTTTCGGCTTTCAAGTCAATCTAAGGTGAGGGACCAAATGGGCTTTGTTGTTGCGGGTTGGCTACTTCGATGGTTTCTGGTGCTGGGTTAATTATCCTCATTCGTGGTCTTTTTGACTGTAAAACGGCTGTTACAATCTCTTCATCGATTAGACGTCCTGCATCTGGGCCTTTCCACTCTAGCGTATCATACGCAACTGTTAAAACATCAATGGCTAGTTGTGATCTGCGTTCTCTGGCTTGACTATCATTTGGTGCATGGATGTCCATAATGACGGCAATTAGCGGTGTTTCACTTCCCGCTTGTTCGTATGTTAGTGCGAATGTGTAGCCTTCGCGTGTTGCGCCGGTTTTTGCGTTTTGAACGCGTTCGGGTCGTCTTTGGAACAGTCGGCTTGTTGGAACAGTCCAAGTTGTTAAATCCGAGATATTAAATCTGGGTGTGCCAAATGTGTGTTCCATTAATTCTGGATGTTCCGTATTCATGTAATTTATCAGACGAGCCATATCTTCGGGTGTAGATTGGTTAGTACCTGATGAGCGGATTCCTGTTGTGACATTGAATTCGGAATTGCTCATACCAATTCTCTGAGCGAGTGCGTTCATCTCTTCTACAAAACGTTGGGTTTTTTCGGACTCGCTGCCTTCCCATTCATAATATTCATCGGCAAAATGAAGGGCCAATGCGAGTGTTGAAATGCCATCGGATCGTGCGCCCATGCCAAGCAATAAATCGCCTATTTTGTATGGTGTTTCCGCATCAAGTTTTCGAAAATGTGCAATTCCTAATGGATGGTTTTTAATCGTATCAATCGCCCATTGCGGTACCAAAATTTTTTCATCTAAATCAAATCTATCAGGGTCCCTACTAATCGCATCAAACATGACTGCGCCTGCTAGAAGCTTTGTCAGAGATGCTGGTTCTTCTAATTTATCTGCATCTTTTTCAATGAGGACACGATTTGTTGCGGGGTTAATGACAATATATGAAGCTCCATTCAGCCATGCTGGTATTGGAGGGATTGCATTAAAATCTGGCCTTAGTTTAGGGCGTATTTGCGCTAATGCGTTTTCGATTTCGGCTGTACCAATCTCTAGCGTTTGTGATGCTTCTTCCTTGGTTGGTCTTTGCCTTGGTCTGGTGGGTGTTAGTTTTATATCATTGCTCGGCGGCGGGACGTAGATTGTGTCATCAGATTGGTAAAGTGATTCATCGCTATGGCCGTCTGCCCATACAGCACTTGCCGCCGATATTGCAAAGCTTGCAATTACTGCAGATGCTAATCGCACTGGTGTTTTCATAACCATTGGCGCAAGATATAGAAAGTTTATAATTATGTCAACTTAAGTATCTATTGCGTAAGTGTTTTTCCAGATACTCTGCGCGCAGATCTTTTCCTGTGGCTTTTTTGAGCATGTCTTTCATGCTCATTAAGCGGCCATGTTGGTAAATGTTGTCATTAAGCCAACTGCGGATATCTGTGAAATCTCCTTCACGGATTTGCGTTTGCATATCGGGGAGGTCTTTTTTCATGGTGTGGAATAATTGCGCCGCCATCATATGCCCCAGCGCATAAGCGGGGAAATATCCGAATTTTCCGACAAACCAGTGCACATCCTGAAGGCAGCCTTGGAGGTGGCTTTCGGGTAGAACGCCAAGCGATGCGTGCATGCCTTCGACCCATGCTTCGGGCAGGTCATCGATATCGAGCGAGCCATCGATCAAATCACGTTCTAATTTAAAACGTAGATTAACGTGATAAAAATATGTTACCTCATCGGCTTTTTTACGATCGACGCCCGGCTTGATGCGGGTTTTGCGTTTGTATAGATTTTCAGGACTAAGGGCTTGGTTATTCATGCCATGAAAGAGCCCCTCTAAACGGGGTGATAGAAATTCAAAAAATTCAGGTGTGCGGCCTAAAATCATTTCGATCAAAAGCGCTTGTGATTCATGGACAGCAGCGCCGAGATCCATGGCAACAGGTTGATAGCGCCAGCTTTGACGTGGGAGTCCTTGGATATATAACCCATGGCCACCCTCATGGAGAGCGCTTTTCATGGAGTGCATGAAGTTGGTTTCATCTACGTTACTGATGACTAAGCGTGTGTCATCGACTGTTCCACCTTCCACGGGATTATGACCCGTCTCGTATAATCCGCCGCGGTTGAAATCAAATCCGATGACCTCAAGTAAGGATCGGTTTAGCCACATTTGATTGGCAGCTTCATAATCTGCATCAATATCAAGCGGGAGATTTTCGCTTTCTTGTTTTTCGCGTATTTCGGGGTAAAGCTTATTGAGGGAATCTTCATGGGCGTTGAATAATAATTCAGTATCATAAATCGTCATGCCGGGCATGAATTCCTGCATAAGCATTTGATAGTGAGAATCGACACCAAGCGCTTTACATCGCGCATCAGCGATCTTTCGGTGGAGATCAATTTGCGCGGCTAAAAATCCTTTTGCCTGTTCCCAATCACCTGTTTCTTTGAGGGCGCGATGGTGGTTTCGGCCTTCGTAAGATAATCTTGCTTTTTCTTCGATCAGGTCGGGGTCAACATTGGTGAACATGAGATACATATTCGTCATTTCATTGAGGTTTGCCGTATCCCATTCATCCCAATCATCCGGGTTTTTATATTGGTGATCACGTGCGCGATCCAACCAGCGCTGCGTTTCCTCATTGGTTAAATCTTCGTGCGTACGGCGATGCATGTAGGCGATTTGTCCCAAGCGGCTTTGATAAGCGCCGTCGGGCATAGCCGTTAAGAAATCACGGCCTAGCGTTTCAATGATGGCATTCATACGCCCCAGATCACGAAATTTTCGTTTGAGGTACATGTACGCAATCGAAGGGTGCTGCTGATCTTGCTTATAGATCGGCTCTTCGAAACCGGCCTTGGTTTCAGGGAGCGGTTGCGGTTTTTCTTTGGATTCAGGGTTGATACGATTAATGAGATCGGAAATCAGTGACATAACACTTTAATATAACCATAAAATTACCTTTACGGCTATGCTGCTTTTTTCTGATTATGTTGTTTTACTAGATCGACGAATTGTTGGTGCATTGGTGATGGGAAATCAAAGGTTAGTTCGGGATGAAATGTAGATGCCATATTTTTACCATCTCTAACCCATGTTGGTTCACCATCACGAGTGTGGAAGATTTCTATATGATCGGCGGGTTTGGTTAAAACAGGTGCACGAATATAGGATACATCATAGCCGTCTATCCCTATGATTTCGCTGTCTAACTGCCGGCCATAGCCGTTGCGTATTGCGGTAATTGGTAAGATGGCAAATGATTTTTGGTGTGGGTTTTCAACCGTTTCAGCAAGAAGGATTGATCCAGCGCAAATGCCCCAGACAGGTTTTTGTTGAAATTGTTGTGCCAGTTCATCCCACAGTTCAAAACGCTCAATGAGTTTAAGCATGGTCGTGCTTTCGCCGCCAGGCAGGATAAACGCCTCGATATCTTGGAATTGTTCTTTCGTTTTAACAGCAAAAAATTGTGCGCCCGCGGCTTCGACATGCGGCCGGTGCCTCTCAACACAACCTTGAAGGGCAAGACAGCCTATCTTTGGTTTTGACATTTGAACGGTCTTTCTTGAACAGACTCTCTCGGATGGTTTTTACCAGCCGCGGTTGGCCATTTTCATCGGCTCATCAAGTTCGCTGATTTCTGTGCCTTTCATCGCGACGCCTTCAAGTTCTTTTGAAGCTTCAAGAACAATTGCCGGGTCATCATAATGCGCCGTTGCTTTCACGATGGCTTTTGCGAATTTTTCTGGATTGTCAGATTTAAAGATTCCTGATCCTACGAATACAGTTTCCGCGCCAAGTTGCATACAATATGCAGCATCCGCCGGAGTTGCTATACCACCCGCAGAGAAAAGCGGCACAGGAAGGCGTCCTTCTTTTTTAACAATTTTGAGCAGCTCATATGGCGCCATCATATCGCGTGCCATTGTCATGAGTTCTGTATCATCAGCATTTACAACGCGGATGATATCATTTCTTATATCGCGCATGTGGCGGACGGCCTCGACAACGTTGCCCGTACCAGGTTCGCCTTTTGAGCGTATTAATGCTGCGCCTTCACCAATACGGCGGAGGGCTTCTCCTAAATTTTTCGCGCCACACACAAATGGGACTTTAAAGTCATGTTTGTTGATGTGGTATTGCTCATCGGCGGGGGTTAGGACTTCTGATTCATCAATATAGTCGACGCCGAGTTGTTGAATGATTTGCGC
The DNA here is from genome assembly GCA_045106175.1 of Bdellovibrionales bacterium. GTDB lineage: Bacteria > Pseudomonadota > Alphaproteobacteria > Micavibrionales > Micavibrionaceae > TMED27. The sequence goes on along the minus strand of JBGCEF010000050.1, from coordinate 28,026 downwards.
TTCAACAAAATGTCCAATACGACATTTCGCCATCACAGGAATTGAAACTGAATTCATAACTTCTTCGATTACTTCAGGTGGGCTCATGCGGGCAACACCACCAGCTTTACGAATATCAGACGGGACACGCTCAAGTGCCATAACAGCAACTGCGCCTGCGTCTTCTGCGACTTTTGCTTGTTCGGCGGTTACAACATCCATGATTACGCCGCCTTTTAACATTTCTGCTAAACCAGTTTTAATATTGATTACGTTTTCGCCCATTGTTCTTATTCCTTGTTCTCTTTAAGGTGCGGTATTTATACATATATGTTTCGCAAAAGCAAAGAGTCTATAGCTTTGCTGGATTTTTTTAATCTTCATCATCCAGTACATCATCTTCAGGTGTACAGCATGGACATCCACTGCCGTGGCCTTTGGGTGCGATGTTTGCACCCGTGATAATACCATCTTCAGATTTTTGTATTTTTTCATCTTGCGTATTCATGTGGGCGTTTGTAGCATTGTTTCATTACGAAAATAAAGGATTTTTTCATATGGCAAAGACTTTGGAAGAGGCAAAGGAAGCAGTTTACGCATCTTTGATGGCAGATAATGAGAATATTGATCTTGCGATTGCAGATTTAAAAGATGCTATGCATGATGCCAATGAAAAAGTGGCTAGTTTTCATGCTGAAAGGTTGAGCCAAAATAATCGTGCGGGGCGCAAAATGATGCAAAGTTATTTTAAAAAGCGCGGCGTTAAGGTTGTTTTTGAATCTGAGTAAGATTTAATAATCGCGTTTATAGAATCAGATTCATTCTTGTATCAAACATTTATTGTCCAATTATGTCTGGCAGATGGTTTATAAAGACCCAATAAATTTGACATAATTTTATTTTTCATATATTTATTTTTTATGATTAATAGATCCATTTTATTAGGCGCTGCATTTTCGTTGTGCGCGTCCATTGCGGCGGCCGATGAAATCGTCGAAAGAAATGCCACAACAGGCGAATTAGAACAGGCTGGTTGCAGTATGGATGACTCGCGGCTTTCTCGTTTACTTGAGCCTTTAAGTTACCCTATGTCATTGGTTAATTGCCAAGAACGCAACGTTCGAGAACTTAGCTGCGGTCAGATGCAATCGTATCTGGATGGCGTTATACCTGTTTTTAGGCAATTAGAAACACGCCATAGCGATGTTGTTGAGGAGCATATCGGTGATATGCAAGAAACACACGAACGATACTGTAATGCACTCTCATAAATTGCGGATTTATTTCATTCCCACTCAATAGTACCTGGGGGTTTGGAGGTGATGTCGTAGGTGACGCGATTGATACCGTGTACTTCGTTAATGATACGGGTTGACACACGGCTTAAGAAATCATGCTCGAACGGGTAATAATCGGCCGTCATCCCATCGGTTGATGTGACCGCACGTAACGCACAGACATAATCATAGGTACGACCATCGCCCATTACACCTACGGTACGCACCGGAAGAAGGACAGCGAAGGCTTGCCAGATTTCGTCATAGAGTCCTGCATTTTTGATTTCATCGAGATAAACCGTGTCAGCCTTTCTCAAAATTTCCAGCTTGTCTTCGGTGATCTCCCCCGGCATACGTATTGCCAGGCCTGGGCCAGGGAAAGGGTGGCGTTTGATGAAGTCTTCATCCATGCCGAGCGCGCGGCCCAGATCGCGGACTTCGTCTTTAAACAGTTCGCGCAGAGGCTCAACTAATTGAAGTTCCATATCATCTGGAAGGCCACCGACATTATGGTGTGATTTGATTGTGACAGACGGGCCGCCCGTAAAAGAGACGGATTCAATAACATCAGGGTAAAGCGTGCCTTGCGCCAAGAACTCTGCGCCGCCTACTCTTGCTTTACACGTATCAAATACATCAATAAATAAACCACCGATAATTTTACGCTTAATTTCAGGATCGCTAACACCCTCTAATCCACCTAGGAATTTATCGCTCGCATCTTCATGAATGAGGGGAATGTTATAGTGGTCGCGAAATAGCGAGACGACCTGTTCACTCTCACCCGTGCGCATTAAGCCTGTATCAACGTAAATGCATGTCAGTTGGTCGCCGATGGCTTCATGCAGTAAAACAGCCGTGACCGAACTATCTACGCCGCCGGATAGGCCGCAAATAACTTTTCCGTTCCCGACTTGTGCGCGGATTTTCTCGATTGTTTCTTCGCGGAAATTTTGCATGGTCCAATCACCAGAGCAGCCACAAACATCGTGTGTAAAGTTTTTAAAGAGGTCGACACCGTGCGGTGTATGAACGACTTCGGGGTGAAATTGAACGCCGTAAAATTGTTTTTCTTCGTTGGCGATGACGGCGAATGGCGCACCTTCTGATTTTGCAATAACTTTAAATCCTTCAGGTAGGCTTGTGACATGGTCGCCATGGCTCATCCATACTTGTTCATGCGCCCCTTGGTCCCAAATCCCTGTGGTTAGTTTGGAATGATCAGTTACGTCGACATGGGCGCGGCCAAATTCGCCTTTACCGTCTCCGGCTTTTACTTCACCACCAAGTTGTTTAACGAGTGTTTGTTGGCCGTAGCAAATTCCCAAAATTGGTAGATTAAGATCAAACATGTCTTGCGGCGCGGCTGGGGCGTCCTCATCGAGAACGGAACATGGGCCGCCGGATAGAATAATTCCTTTTGGGTTAAAAGATTGGATGCGCGTGGTATCCGTTTGATTAAAAGGCCATATTTCACAGTAAACACCGCTTTCACGGACGCGACGTGCGATTAATTGTGTGACTTGGGAGCCGAAATCTATGATCAAAATATGCTCATGATTGGGATTGGCATGCGGGGGGATTTGTTCTTGTGCTTGGGTCATGTTGTTGTTTTAACCGCACACACGTTCAGACGCAAAGGGTTTTTCGCTTTGATTGTGCCTGATATTTTATGGCATTTAAAAAAGTGCGTGTTAAAAAATATTACTTGTCAGGGGCTGTTGACCTGCTATCTATTTTCGAATGAATATGAAACCCGATATCTCATTTGAATTTTTCCCACCAAAATCATCAGAGTCGGAAAGTGCCATGTGGGATGCTGTTCCTGAGTTAGCTGTGCTTGATCCTAAATTCATGACTGTAACTTATGGTGCGGGTGGGACGACTAAGGATTCCACACTGCAAATTGCGGAAAAAATGGCAGCGGAACAGCCTATGCCGATTGCGTCGCATCTTACGTTTTTGACAACCACACGTGAGGAATTGCAAGGTTACATCGAAGAATTATGGTCCAAAAATGTTCGTCATATTGTGGCGTTGCGCGGCGATATCCCCAAGGGTAAAACATTTGATGATTTTTTGGGTGATGAATTTTATAAAACAACACCTGAATTTATTGCGGATATTGTTAGTCGTCATTCGTTTGAAATTTCTGTTGGTGCGTATCCTGAAAAACATCCTGATGCAAAAAGCCTTGATGAGGATATTGATACATTAAAAGCAAAATTAGATGCAGGTGGGACGCGCGGTATTACGCAGTTCTTTTTTGATAATGATGTGTATTATAGATTTTTAGAAAAATGCGCCGCGGCGGGTATTAATCAACCTGTTGTTCCTGGCCTTACGCCTATTCATAATTTTGCAGGCATTGTGCGTTTTGCCAAAAATTGCGATGCAAATGTACCGCAATGGGTGGCTGATAAATTTGACGGCTTGGATGATAAGCCCGAAGAGGCCAGAAAGGTTGCGACCGAGATGCTTGTTAAGCAATCTCTTGATCTGGCGGCGAACGGTGTCGAACATATTCACTATTACACGCTCAATAAAAGCGGGATTACTGCTGACGCTTGTCGTGCTTTGGGTTATACTTAAAATATGATTTTTAAGTCTTATTGTTTAATTATCCTTTTATGCTTTGTTTCTTTTGATGCATATGCAGCGCAGCCAATTTCGGTTAGCCTTGCGGAATGTTCTGTTATTTATGGTGTTACGAGCATTACAGCTGAAGAAAAAGGTAAGCCCGAAGAGCAAATCAATGCGATGCGGCGCATGTCAGAAGTTTTTGAAGACGCGTCATACGAACAAGCAGAAGCCGAAGGGCAAAGCGACGGGAAAGCTTTTATTGAATCACGCATGCAAGGGCTGGTTGATAAATGGCACGAACGTTGGCTGAGCGATGATCACGTTAAAGCGCTATCCTTGATGAAAGAAAACATGGAATGGGTTGGATATTGCGGCGCGCTTGGAAAAGATCGCGGTTTATTGCCGCTAAAACGATAAAAAGAATACCACCCTATATTTAAGCATTTCTCCCTTGACCTGCGCTGTAAAGGTCTATATTTCATGGTGCGTTTATACGAATTTCGAATATTTTTGGAGATAAAATAATGGTTTTAGCGACTAACCTTGGATTCCCCCGTATCGGCCCTATGAGAGAGCTTAAGAAAGGCGTTGAAGCCTACTGGAAGGGGAATTCTTCTAAAGTAGAGCTTCTTGCCTTAGGTAAAGAGTTGCGTGCAGCAAACTGGAAGCGTCAAAAAGATGCAGGATTGGATCATATCCCTTCTAACGATTTTGCTTATTACGACCTTATTCTTGATTTAACCACAACACTTGGTTTGGTCCCATCACGTTATAAGCATGATGGCGGTAGCGTTGATCTTGATACTTACTTTGCAATGGCACGTGGCGCGCAACGCGATGGTTTAGATGTAACAGCCATGGAAATGACCAAATGGTATGACACTAACTATCATTATCTCGTTCCTGAATTTGAAGAAGGCATGACGCCGAAGCTTTCCTCTACAAAGATTTTTGATGAGTTTGAGGAAGCAAAAGGACTTGGCATTGATACACGTCCAGTCATCGCAGGCCCTGCTACATATACCTTCCTAGGGAAACCACAATATGACAGCTTTGATCATGTTACTTTCGTGCAGACGTTAATTCCTGTTTACAACGAAATTTTGGCAGGATTGGCAGAGCGTGGCGCGAAATGGGTTCAAATTGACGAGCCTGTATTCTCGCTTGATTTGTGTGAAATTGGTCAAGGTGTGATTAAAACAGCCTACGAGCAGCTTGTTATTCCTGAGGGCCTTCAGGTCATTACAACGACATACTTTGAAAGCTTAAAAGACAATGCAGAGCTAGCGTTCTCATTGCCAACACAAGCGATTCATATTGATTTATGTCGCGGATCAGGTCGTGCGAATACGACATCGAACAATGCAACGCGTGATGTTGAACAGGCGCTTTCGTTGATTGGTGATACGAAAATCCTTTCTCTTGGTGTTGTTGATGGACGTAACATTTGGAAAAATAACATTGGTGAATCTCTCGGTTACGTTGAAAAAGCTATCGCGCAATTAGGTTCGGAGCGCGTTTTTGTTGGCCCTAGCTGTTCAATGTTGCATTCACCTGTTGATTTGAATTCAGAAACAAAATTGGATGATGAATTAAAAGGTTGGATGGCTTATGCGACGCAAAAGCTTGATGAAATTGCATTGATTGCAAAAGGCGCAAATGATGGTCGTGAGACGATTGCGGCGGGTCTTACTGCGAGTAACAACGTGCAAGAGAGCCGTAAGAATTCAACACGTATTCATTGTAAGGTTGTTGAAGACCGCGTTTCTCATATTACAGAAGATATGAAAGAGCGTAAATCTTCGTTTGATGTACGCCAAGCTAAGCAGCATGCTGCGCTTAATATTCCTTTATATCCGACGACAACGATTGGTTCTTTCCCACAGACGAAAGATATTCGTAAAGCGCGCGCGGACTTTAAGAAGGGTAATATTGACGAGGCTACATACAGGGCCGCAATGGAACAAGAAATCAAAGATGTTGTCGATTTTCAACACGAGGTTGATTTAGATGTTCTTGTTCACGGTGAGCCAGAGCGTAACGATATGGTCGAATATTTTGGTGAGCAGCTATCTGGTTTTGCATTCTCACAATATGGTTGGGTGCAATCATACGGTACACGTTGCGTTAAGCCGCCGATTATTTTTGGTGATGTTTCACGTCCTAAAGCTATGACGGTTGAGTGGTCTAAATTTGCACAAGAGCAAACTGATCGTATCATGAAAGGCATGTTGACAGGGCCGATCACAATTCTTCAATGGTCATTCGTTCGTGACGATCAACCTCGCGATGATACAGCCAAACAAATTGCATTGGCTATTCGTGATGAGGTGAGAGATCTGGAAGAAGCTGGTATTAAGATGATACAAATTGATGAAGCGGCTTTCCGTGAGGGCCTTCCTCTTCGTCGTTCGGATTGGAAAGAATATCTTGATAACGCGGTTGAGAATTTCCGTTTGACGGCATGTTGTGTTGAAGATGAAACACAGATCCATACGCATATGTGTTATTCAGAATTTAACGATGTTATTGATTCAATCGGCGCAATGGATGCGGATGTTATCTCTATTGAATGTTCACGTTCTCAAATGGAGTTATTGGAAGCATTCATTGATTATAACTATCCGAATGAAATTGGACCGGGTGTTTATGACATTCACAGCCCACGTGTTCCAAGCGCGCAAGAGATGACAGATTTGCTTGAAAAAGCGAAGAGAAATCTTGATGAACGTCAAATCTGGGTGAACCCAGATTGCGGTTTGAAAACGCGTGCTTGGCCAGAGACAAAAGCCGCATTGAAGCATATGGTTGAATCAGCCAAAGAAATGCGTGCAAAGAGCGAGCAAGCAAAAGCGGCTTAAATTTACGCTGTTCTTTATAGAATTAAGGAAGCCCGTTCGTTTGAGCGGGCTTTTTTTATGGCTCTACGCAACTTGCGGTGCGGCCGCACTAGGATCGTAGTCACTATTATCATTTGAATATTGAACAAATTTATGGAGCGGAAGTTTTCTTCTGCTTGTGCCGTTATAATGCGTGATATCCGTAATCCCTTGTTCTTTTAATTTCTGCAAACGATCTGCTTGCGTATTCATACTTTTTTCATGCCTGTGAATAATGCCGTACCAAACAATGTGCGCCGTACTTGTATTTGCATCATATTGTTGATTTTCTTCTAATTCAGTGTCTTCATAAGGGTTGTAGCGGACATTTAAAACAGCATCATCCGCATCATAATCAGCGGCGACTTGTGCGAAAGTTTCAAAATTTGTCTGGCCTTTTACTTCTCTGGCTTTGAGATCAATATCGGGTGATGCATGATCACTAACGACTTCTATCCCTGATAATCCGTACCACAAGCTTTCTGAATATGCACCTGGGCCTATATCACGAATATTTGTTACAAGTTTTGCACCATTTAATAACCAAGGGTTTTTAACGCCTCTATCTTTGTTTTTACCAGCTGCCTGTTGAAGGGCAGCTATCATGGCACCTTTTTCGAATTGCCCTATGTAAGCTCTGGTGTCTTGTGCGCTGGCTAAGATTTCACCATTTTCTGCAACAAGTGCTGCGAATGGACTATCTTTTGCTCTATCAAATTGTCTTTTTAATTCCGCTGAAAGTGATTTTGATTCTACTTCACTGACTGGTAGATAGATCAGCTCTTTATCATCAATTAATTTTTTCAATGCTGGGTCAGCTAAAAGTTTTTCATTAAGTTTTAGCAGCCCACCTTGTGACCCTGCTAAAGCAAGCCCGCGCGCTGCACGAAATGCAATATCAAAAGGCTTATCATCGAATTTAGCAACTTGCTTTGTCTGTTCATAAATGGCTTTAAAAATAACGTGAAAGCCTTTTTGTGCAACTAAACCTTTTTCCTGAAGTTCTCTAGCAAAGAGGACTTGCTTTGATCTACAACTTGGGCAGCTCTCACCCGAAGAGGTTTGTACAATTTCCCAGTCCATATCGTCGTTTTGATATTTGCCAAGAAATTTTTTTACCATGTCTCTGTTTTCTTCAGACAAGCTTTCGGCTTCTGCATGCGCGCTTGCAAGACCTTTTGATAAGACAGCATTCGACGCTTGTTTATTTTTTCCTTTACCGAAGAGAACAACTTCATTCGTTCTTTTATTAATGGCCCAGAGTTGTGCTCCAAAAGGGCCTCCTTTTCCAGCCAAGGCTGTTTTTGTAGCGAAATTATCTGATTCTTCTAAAACAGTATCCCAAAACAATTTATTGCCTGGTACAGGCGTATCAAAAGCTTGATGATATCGCGAATTAAAACCAATAGGCATATGACGCTCCATGCGTTAATTATGCCTCATAAAGCAAATAATTATGTCTATTGTCAATTAATTTTGTTTTAGCAACTTGATAACGTCTGCAGCAACTGGCTTTGCACTGGCAGGGTTTTGGCCGGTGACTATGAGGCCATCGACGACGGAATGGGGTTGGAAATTATCGACGATTGAGATATTCGCACCGAGTTCGCGCAAGCGCGTTTCTAGCAGAAACGGGACTTCATCGGTAAGGCCGACGGCTTCTTCTTCACTGTCGGTGAAGGTGGTGATAGTTTTGCCTTTGACCAATGGTTCACCGTTTTTATCGAGCACGCCTACAAAGACGGCCGGGCCATGGCAAACGGCAGCGACGATGCGTTCATCATCAAGCGTTTCGGTGATGATGTTGGCGAGTGTTTCGTTATTCGGATAATCCCACATTGTGCCGTGACCGCCCGGGAAGAAGACAGCAGCATATTTTGAGGCATCTATTTCCGCAGCGCTTTTAGTGGTTCTGATAAGGTTTTGAAAAGTCTTATCTTCTAAATAGCGTGCGACGCTTTCTTCTTTGATTTGATCTTCGCCAGTTGAACGCGGATCGATTGGGATTTCTCCTCCTGCTACGGAGGCCACTGTGACATCATATCCTGCATCTATAAATTCGTAATAAGGCGTGGTTAATTCTTCTAACCAAACACCTGTTGGTTCCGGTGTTGCGCCCATGGTAGCGGCAGATGTTACAATGAATAAAATGGATAATGTGTTCATAATGCGCTCCTTCGTTCATTAACACTGTAGAGGGCCTTGAAAGTTTCTCAACTCACTTTCTTATTAGCACCGCCGTAAAGAAACCATCGGTTTGGTGGCGGTGGGGAGTCATTCGTAAGTACGGATTGCCCAATTCTTTGGGAACAGGATCGATTTCGAAATCATCGCCATGTGCTTTTAAGAATTTTTCGATCTGCATTTCGTTTTCTTCGGCGAGAAGTGAACATGTGGCGTAAACAAATTTACCGCCTGGTTTAACGAGTTTTGATGCTTTTTCTATGATGTCGGCTTGGATATCAACGAGTTCTTCCAGCGTTGGGCCGAATTGGCGCCAGCGCATGTCCGGATTACGGCGCCACGTTCCTGTCCCGGTACAAGGGACGTCCGTTAAGACAATATCGAATTTGCCTTTCTGGCGTTTGACCCATTTGCGGTTTTTATCATCTTCAAGGCTACGGACTTCTATGATATCAGCGATGCGCGCTTTTTTGTATCGATCACGGCCTTTTTGCAAACGATTAGAGTCATTATCCATGGCGACGATACGGCCTTTGCATTTCATGGCGGCGCCGAGCGCAAGTGTCTTTCCCCCTGCTCCTGCGCAGTAATCAAGGACCTGCATTCCGGGTTGGGCATCGCAAATTTGAGCAATGAGCTGGCTGCCTTCGTCCTGAATTTCTACCCAGCCTTTCGTGAAAGCTTTTGTGCGGGAGATGTATGATTTTTCGAGGCAGCGAAGCGCGGTGGTTGCGTATTTTCCTTCTTTGGTTTCTACACCGTCTTTTTTAAGGGAATTTTGCGCTTTGTCTTTATCGATCAGAAATGTATTTACGCGAAGATCAAGGGGTGCAGGTTTGAGCATTGCGCGCATTTCGGTTTCCAAATCGTCGCCGAAGTACTCACGTAATTGGGTTTCGTATTTTGCCGGAGTTTCGCTGCGAATGGCGTCCGACATATCAACATGGTCAATGCCGCCACCAATCATTTTTCCCTCACTTAAGAGTTTGATGATGTGGGTTTCATTTGGCGAAAGCTCTTCGGGGGCGTATTTTGTGCCATCAAAAAGATCGGTTGTGTATTTTTCAATTTGGGCAGGTTCACCGCGTACTTCAGTGAGTAAGAGCCATAGCAGGACACGGTTACGCGGCATATCAGGGGCTTCAAATTTATTAAGCCACCAGCCAAGGCGTGCATGGCTACGCGCCATATTATAACAGCGCTCGGCGATATTGGCACGATCTTTAGAGCCGATATATCGACGCTGTCTCATGTAATCTCCGATAGCGCTATCCATAGGGACGCGATCATTTTCGGCAATGCGCGTGAGCACATCAATCGTTGCCTGAATTCTAGCTGCTGGTTTCATGTCTTTGTTTCCACTTAATTTTATGGGCGGACAGTAACGAATTTTGATTCTTTTGTAACCCTTTTTATTAGCCCACGAATGTATTGGTACATCGATTGAACTACAGCGCTGTATTTTTCATCGGATTAAAAAAACAAATCAGATAGGAGATACAAATGACATATAGAAATAGATATAGAACCGGCAAAAGGCATCTTATGATTGGTGATGCGTTGGCGTATGGCAGATCAGACATGGATCTTGTGCTAAAAGAGATTTTAGAGATTGAAGCTATTCACATTCCTTGTCCATTAAACCATTAAAATATCTGTAAAAATATTTTTCTTATGATAAAGAATAAATTGTGCAGTTGTATTGACTCACATCATTACGAATCTATAATAGTTATATTGAGTTCAATAGGGATATAAAAATGACACAAGCTGAATTTTTAAAATTGTGGTCTAACGAGGCCTCTAACACACCTGGCATTCCAGTTGATAATATTTCGCTTATCAGCTCGCCCGTTGCTTTTGGTTTAAACCTTCAAAAAGCTTCCTAAATCAGGGCCTTAGCAAGCAGAGATATTGCTGAGGCTAATAATAATACCCCCATTATTTTAGCGAATAAATGCTCGTTTATTTTTGTATTTATTTTTTGCCCTAAAAAAGCCGCCAGTAAAAATGCAGGTATAATCAATACGAAATCTTTAAACAGTTGCGGAGTAATTAGGCCTGCGCCGGCTGATAGCGGCAATCTTGCCAGATATGTCAGAAATAAAATAACCAGCATGTTAGCACGCAGTGTTTTTCCGGAAACGTTATTTTCATTAAAGAATACAACGTAAATTGGAGCGCCCATTCCGACTAGCCCTGCGATAAATCCTCCGGCTAACCCTGCGCCATGGGTTCCGCATTTTTTAACGCTTTGTCCAATATAATCTTTTCCCATATGCGCTTTGGCCAAATACAGGATTATAAAGAGTGCCAAAAAAATGCGAATGGCATCACCGTTGATGTATTTTAAACCAAACACACCAATGACAATTCCAATCAATGACGAAGGGATTAGGACTTTGATTGTTTGCCAATCAACATCTTTATAGATGCTAATGATGGCAATTCCTGTCATGAGTTGAAACAGCATTACCAAATTGACTGCGTCTGCCATGGGCATATAAATGCCAAGAAGAGGCACAGCCACTAAACCGCCGCCAAACCCCATTAAGAATTGAATAAAAAATGCAAAAGCAATAATAAGTCCGCTCAGCGCAAGCATTAGCTTTCCGTACGGTAATTTGGTGCTTCGCGAGTGATTGTTACGTCATGAACATGCGATTCTTTGAATCCCGCGCCTGTCATGCGGATAAATTCTGCATTTTCTTTCATCGCTTTAACATTTTTGGCGCCCGTATACCCCATAGACGCTCTTAATCCACCAACCATTTGATGAACAACCGTGCCGATTGGTCCTTTATAGGGAACGCGTCCTTCGATGCCTTCGGGAACCAATTTATTAGATTGTGTCACGCCGCCTTGGAAATAGCGATCGGCTGATCCCTTGACCATTGCACCGACGCTTCCCATGCCGCGATAGGATTTGTATGAACGCCCTTGGTATAAAATAACTTCACCTGGTGCTTCATCTGTTCCGGCAAAAACGCCACCCATCATAGCTGCGTCTGCGCCAGCCGCGATGGCTTTTGCAAAGTCACCTGAGTATTTAATACCACCGTCAGCAATCACGGGGATGCCTTTTTTCGCGCAAACCGCAGCAACATCCATAATTGCAGTTAATTGGGGAACACCTACGCCTGCTACAACGCGTGTTGTGCAGATTGAACCCGGGCCTATGCCGACTTTTACTGCGTCTGCGCCAGCCGCGATTAATGCTCGTGCCGCATCGCCCGTTGCGATATTTCCAGCCATAATTTGTAGTGAGGCTGGTGCATTTTGACGGATTGTTTTTACTGTATCAATAACGCCTTTTGAATGACCGTGCGCGGTATCTACGACGACCAAATCCAATCCTGCCCCTGCCATTGCGAGAGCGCGTTCAACGCCGTTTACATCACCGGTTCCGACAGCCGCGCCAACACGCAGTGAACCTTGCTCATCTTTTGTGGCGTGCGGGAAATTTTGTGATTTTTCGATGTCTTTGACCGTCACAAGGCCGATACATTTTTCATTATCATCAACGATTAGTAATTTTTCAATTCTGTTTTGGTGCAGAAGTCTACGCGCTTCATCTTTTTCGACTTTGTTGTAAACTTTCACCAAATTATCAGCTGTCATAAGTTCTTTAACAGGTTGAAGTGGGTTTTCGGCAAAACGAACATCCCTGTTCGTTAGAATTCCAACTAATTTTCCGGTTTTTTCAGTGACAGGGATACCCGAAATGCGGTTTTGCTTCATAACATGGAGGGCTTCTTCCAATGTTGCATCGGGGCTGATGGTAATTGGATCAACAACCATGCCAGATTCAAAACGTTTCACTTTTCGCACTTCGTCGACTTGTTTTTCAATATCCATGTTTCGGTGAAGAATACCAATACCGCCGGCCTGCGCCATTGCAATCGCCATGTCACATTCGGTAACCGTATCCATAGCGGCAGAAAGGACAGGGATTTTCAGACTGATTATTTTGGTCAGCTGTGTAGATGTATCAACCTCTGTGGGTTGCACTTCGGATGCGCCGGGGACGAGTAAAACGTCATCGAATGTCAGGGCTTCACGGATTTGAGTTGGATCTTTGATTTTGGCCATGTGCAAATACCTAAAATATGCGGTTAATTTGCAAGTGAGTTATAGCGCATTTTTATCGGATGTAAAGAGAGAAGTTAAGACAACAATAGATTTATATTAACATAATACTTACCCGGATCTCATAAAATACTTAGGTGTGTTTTTTAGAGGAGTCTTAGATGGGTATATATGTTGATATGAGCGATGTTGAAATGGGTGGCGGCTCAGTTTTGGGCAATGGATTTAATGCGCTTTCCAATCCCATTACAGCGCCAGAATTATCTCCAGAAGATAAAATCGCTATTGCACCTTCTGACTTTAAGAATCTTGCACCACAAGGTGATGGGCTTGATGGTGCGCGTGAATCTGCTTGGAACAAACTTTCTTAACCCTTAAACCCTTGTGCAATTAAATATTGTTCGCTGCTCTCTTTTCGAGATGCGGGAGGTTTTATGTGTTTGATTGTTTTAAAATCTTTTTTCATTTGCGCAAGAAGTGTGTTTTGCGCACCGCCTTGAAAGACCTTGGAGATGAAAATACCATCGGGCTTTAGGGTCTCGCGTGCGAAATAATAGGCGGCCTCTACGACTGCCATAATTCTTAGGTGATCTGTTTGTTTGTGTCCTGTTGTGTTAGGTGCCATATCGGAGATTACTGCATCAACAAGGCCATCAGGGTTATATTTTTTAACCATGTTATTGAGAATCTCAGGCGCGTCATCTTCCATAAAATCCATTTGGATGAAATCCATATTGGGCATGTCGTCAACCTCTAAAAGGTCAATCGCAATCATTTGCGCGCCTTTTGCGGTGGCGATTTGACACCATCCACCAGGCGCAGCACCGAGATCAACAATGACTTGTCCTTCACGCAAGAAATCAATTTTTTCGTTCAGTTCCAATAGCTTATAGGCCGCCCGCCCGCGATAACCGTCTTTTTCCGCCTTTGTTATATAGGGATCGTTTAGCTGTCGGTTTAGCCAACGCGTAGAGCCGCTTTTGCGACCTTTGGCAGTTCTGACTTTCTGTTTTGCTTTATTACGTGACATTTTTAAGGCCTCCGGCCTAATGGCGAACAAACCTTTGGTTTGCTACGCGACGCTAATAATTTAGTGCGTTCTAGCACATTGTCTTACTATTATAATAGCATAATTACTTGTGACGTGAGCATTGCTGCGAAAAAGACAGACATTGTTGCTGCTAAAAATATATGTTTTTGGCTGCCGGGTGACCAATGGCATAGCGCCAAATATATGATATAAAAAAATGTGTAAACGCCCATAGCAGTCAGGTTTACAGGATGTTTTAAGAGCGGCAATATACCGGTTGGATAACCGATTACATACATCATTTCGATTTGTAATCGCATCATGATGAAGCACGATATAAAAAATGCACCTGCGACAATGCGCTGTTCCTTATGTACCAACACTATGCCTACAGGAAGCCAAATCAGATCTATGTATTTGATAATAATATCCATGACAGACGGTTTTTAGAGTTTTAATCGTATCAATTCTATATTTATTTAACATGTAACGCTATGCTGGTTTTGCACGAATGGATAAAAAGAATGTTTTTACGCTTGGCTCATCATTATCGCGGCATTTTTGCAGTCTTGCTGGCTGTTATTTTGATCATCCCTTTTTCAACCTCATCAGGGCAAAGCCGCAATGCCACAAGCATTATCCGTGACAGCGAAATTGAAGGTTATATTTCAACCTGGAGCGCGCCTTTGCTAGAAGCGGCACATGTCCCGCCAGGAGGGGTTAATGTTATTTTGGTTCAATCGCCGCAAATTAATGCTTTTGTTGCCGGAGGCGCTAATGTTTTCTTTTACACAGGATTAATAGAAAAAACCGATGGACCAGGGGAATTGATGGGAGTTTTTGCCCATGAATTAGGGCATATCACAGGTGGGCATTTGATTTCTACACGTGATGCATTTGAACGGGCGTCTTATGAAAGTATTTTGGGTACTGTTATTGGTATTGGCGCGGCAGTGTTAAGCGGTCAAGGAAGTGCTGCGAGTGCTGTTATATCAGGATCTCAAAGTGTCGCACAGCGCAGGTTTTTATCGCATAGCCGCGTAAATGAGTCGGCCGCGGATCAGGCGGCGTTATCGTATTTCGAAGGTGCAAAGTTTAATCCAAAAGGGCTTGGAAGTTTTTTACGAAAACTAGAAGATCAAGAATTGCTACCGCTTTCGCGCCAAGCAGAATATGTGCGTACGCACCCCTTAACGCGCAATCGTATTGAAGCTGTTCAAAACCGTGCTTCGCAATCGCCGTATCAAGATGCAGAATTTTCCGCGGAATGGATTGATCAGCATGAACGTATGCGCGCCAAGTTGATTGGCTTTATCACGCCAGGCCGCGTGGCATGGGAATATGATGACAGAGATTTGAGTATTCCGGCCCGCTATGCGCGAACGATTTCGGCTTATCGTCAAAACCGTATTCGTGATGCTATTGCAGGGATAGAGGATTTGATTAGCGAGGAGCCTAATAATCCGTATTTTCATGAGCTTAAGGGCCAAATGCTTGTCGATTTTTCCAGACTCGATGATGCTTTACCTTCATATCTAGAAGCCATCGCTTTAAAGCCGCAAGAAGCTCTCTTTCGCATTGCTTATGCGCATGCGTTGATAGAAAGCGGTAATGATAAAAAACGTTTAGAAGATGCGATCGAGCAATTACAGCGCGCCCAGAAAACGGAGAGTCGTTCAGGTCGCGTTCATCGCTTGCTCGCAACGGCTTATGGTCGTTTGGGACAAGAAAATATTGCTAAAATTCACCTTGCAGAAGAGGCAGTTTTACAGCGTCGTTTAAATTATGCAACGCGCCTTGGTAAAATGGTGTTATCTAATGAAACGCCGCAAAGTCGTACTTGGATCAAGGCGCGTGACTTATTGGATTATATTAAAACATTGAAACCCGTATCAAATTGAATCATATTAAAACAAGATTGCAAAAAGGAGACCATGCATGCTTAAAACTGTTTCTAAACACCTTATTCTCACAACAGCGATTGTTGCTGGTATAGGCGCTTTTACTTTTGGACATTTTCAATCATCGCATGCACAAGAGGCCGCTTTTAGTGATGCGCAGAAAGAAGCGTTAGATGGGATCATGAAAGATTACATCATGAATAATACGCAAGTTATCTTCGATTCTATTGACGCGTATCGGGCCGAAGAAGAGAAAATGAAAGAAGAAAAAGCAGCATCAGCAATCAAAGATAATATTTCAAAGTTACAGTCAGAGGATTCTCCGTCTATTGGGCCTGCTGATGCAGATGTTACGATCGTTGAATTTTTCGATTATAATTGCGGGTATTGTAAACGTGCATTGCCGGATGTTTTGGCGATTTCACAAAAAGATAAAAATGTACGTTTTGTCTTTAAAGAAATGCCAATTTTAGGCCCATCATCTACAGCCGCAGCGCAATGGGCCTTAGCCGCGCAAAAGCAGGGTAAATATTTTGAATATCATTCTGCTTTAATGGAATTTCGCGGGCCGAAAGAAGAAAAGCAGCTCTCGCAGATTGCAAAAGATTTAGATCTGGATCTCGATCAAATGAAAAAAGATGCATCATCAAGTGATGTACAAAATATGATTGATCGAGATGTCGAATTGGCGCGTACGATTGGTATTAACGGCACGCCAGCCTTTATTGTTGGTGAAACGCTTTATCCTGGATATATCGGAGAAGACGGTATGGTTCAGGCGATTGAAGAAGCGCGTGCAAATTAAAGTTGTCTGATCATGGCCTATCGTGTTTTTTTAGCTCTGGTTTTAATTGTCAGCGCATATTTTGCGTTTGAAACTATTCGTTTTAAATTCATTCAGCATTCGCTTGTTAATGCGGATCAGGAGTATGTGCTCGGCAATCCGGATGGTGATGTTACATTTGTTAAATTTTTGGATTATTCATGCATCTATTGCCGTGATGCTCATCCAATTATTGAACAAGCACTCAGCCAAGATGGCAGAGTTAAGTTTCTGCCAAAACCTGTCGCTATCTTAGGGGAAGATAGCCGAAAGGCAGCTTTGTTAGCATATGCGGCAGGCAAACAAGGCAAATTTGCCGAGATGCATGACGCCATTATGGATAATTTTCGTGTTATTAGTGATAGAGTCATTCAGGATCTTGCTTTAGAAATTGGAGCTGATGCGCAGCAACTGATTGCCGATTATAACAGTGATGCTGTCTTGGAAGTTTTTGAAAAGAATGTTGACAGTTTCCGTGATTACAACATGGTTGCAACTCCTACTTATGCCGTTGGGCCCAATATTTTATTTACCCCTAACGATGATATCGGTGTGCAAGATTTTTTAAAAGTTTTTGATGAAGCACGAAATCAATAGGACGTTTTTATAATGAAGCATATTTTCACTTGGTTATTTACAGTCATTATTTTGGCATCACCCTCTCTTGCAGATGATGTTTCAAATACTAGTAAAGTTTTAGGCATTCAAGCGGATGGGCTCTATTCATTTGCCACTGCGCAGACGCAAAAAAATGGTGTTGTTGGTGGTGATTTAGAAAATATAACAGCTGCAGATATTAAAATTGTTCGTGCGGAAAGCGACGTTGCGGATCGTGTTGAGCTGCATACGCATATTGTTGAAGATGATATTATGAGGATGCGTGAAGTGGAGTCTTATGATGTTAAGGCTAATGATCGTTTTAATCTTGGTCCTCGCGCAGAGCATATTATGTTGATTGGCCTTAAGGGTGCGCTTAAGCAAGGTAGTGTTTTCAGCGTACGTTTATTCGATGAAACAGGCGCTAGCATAGACGTTCCGGTTTTGGTGCGTGCACCTGGTGATATCCCAGATGATGCGATGCCCAAAAAAATGCGCGGTAAAGACAAACCGCATCATGAGCATTAGTAGAGGTTTAATGTGAATATACTCATTCTCAATGGCCCAAATTTAAATATGTTAGGATTGCG
The DNA here is from genome assembly GCA_045106175.1 of Bdellovibrionales bacterium. Classification (GTDB taxonomy): domain Bacteria; phylum Pseudomonadota; class Alphaproteobacteria; order Micavibrionales; family Micavibrionaceae; genus TMED27. Next base: position 10,094 of record JBGCEF010000050.1, on the reverse strand, counting down.
TGAACCTGAGATTTACGGTGATCAGACATTGGATGATATCAAAGGCATGTGCGTTGCATGGGCCACTAGCAACAGCGCTCGCATCGATTTTCGTCAATCTAATCATGAAGGCGAGTTAGTCAGTTGGATTCAAGAGGCACGTGATGGTTATGACGCCTTAATTCTTAATGCAGCCGCTTATACACATACATCTATTGCCATCCACGATGCGCTTAAATTATTGGTGCTTCCTATTATTGAAGTACATCTATCCAACCCGAAAGAACGTGAAGAATTCCGCCATTATTCCTATATTGAAGCTGTCGCTGATCATGTTATCGCGGGACAAGGTGCACAAGGTTATGTGCTTGCTCTTGAAAAGCTGTTAGAAGTCTTGTAATCAGAAGACATCTTTTAATAACAAAGTAATAATTTATGAAAATTGACTCAAAAGCAATTAAACAGCTTGCCGGTTTATTGGATGAAACTGGTCTGACAGAAATTGAAGTTGCAGATGGTGATCAAGCCATTCGGGTGAGCAAAGGTGGTGGAACCATTGTTGCGTCCGCTCCGGCAGCAGCACCAGTCGGTGGTAATATACAGTCAGATCCAACTGTTCCGCGCCAAGGCAATATTGATGCACCAGGTACAACAGCGGGTAGCCACCCTGGCGCAGTGACATCTCCTATGGTTGGTACAGCCTATATGCAGGCTGACCCTGATGCGCCATCATTTGTACAAAAAGGCGACACGGTTAAAGCTGGTGATACGTTGGTGATTATCGAAGCTATGAAGGTGATGAACCCTATCAAAGCTGAAAAAGGCGGTACTGTTACGCAAATTCTTGTGAATAATGGTGAGCCTGTAGAATTCGGTGATGTTTTGATGGTGATTGAGTAATCGTATGTTCAAAAAAGTTCTGATTGCAAATCGCGGTGAAATTGCCCTTCGCATTATTCGTGCTTGTCGTGAAATGGGCATTGAAAGTGTTGCCGTTCATTCAACTGCGGATGCGAATTCTATGGCTGTTCGTTTGGCCGATGAATCAGTTTGTATTGGACCGCCTCCCGGACGTGAGAGTTATTTAAATATTCCTGCCATCCTCAGTGCGGCTGCGCTGACTAACGCGGATGCTATTCACCCGGGTTATGGGTTTTTATCAGAAAATGCGCAATTTGCGCGTATGGTTGAAGAACATGGCTTTGCCTTTATCGGTCCAACGCCTGAGCATATTGAGCAGATGGGCGATAAGGTTATGGCCAAGCAAACTGTTCAAAAGCTTGGTCTTCCTGTTGTTCCAGGATCAGAAGGCGGTGTTGAAAATTCTGCTGAAGGTATAAAAATAGCAACTGATATGGGTTTTCCCGTTATTATTAAAGCCGCATCTGGTGGTGGTGGTAAGGGAATGCAAGTTGTTGAAGAGGCCGCAGAATTTGTTGAGAGTTTTGATCGTGCGCGTAGCGAAGCGCTTGCCAATTTCGGTGATGATACGGTCTATATCGAGAAATTTTTGAAAAACCCTAAGCATATTGAGATACAGGTTTTCGGCGATTCCCATGGGAATGGTATTCATTTGGGTGAACGCGATTGTTCAGTTCAGCGCCGTCATCAAAAGTTGGTTGAAGAAGCGCCCTCTCCCGTGCTTACAGATGAGCTTCGCAAGGAAATTGGTGAGCTATCTGCTAAGACTATCCGTGATATGGGATATCGTGGCGCGGGTACAATCGAGTTTTTATATGAGAACGGTAAGTTTTATTTCATGGAGATGAATACCCGCATTCAGGTTGAACACCCCGTCACCGAAATGATTACGGGTGTTGATCTTATCGCGGAGCAAATAAAAGTTGCGGCGGGAGAAGAGCTTACCTTTAAAGGACCGCTTCGTCATCGTGGTCATTCTATAGAAATTCGTATCAATGCAGAAGATCCTGATACCTTCATACCTTCACCTGGAAAGATCACACAATTTCATTCACCCGGTGGTTTAGGAGTGCGTTTTGATAGCGCTATTTATCAAGGATATTCAATTCCGCCTTATTATGATTCTATGATTGGTAAATTAATCGTGCATGGGCGTGATCGTGATGAATGTATTCGTCGTCTACAACGTGCTATCCGCGAAACAGTGATCGTTGGCGTCAAAACAACTCTACCGTTACATGAATGGATCCTACAGCAGCCTGAATTTGTATCGGGTAACTATACGATTAAGTGGTTGGAAGAAGCGTTACCAAAGCGCTAAGGCTACAATTTATTAATTCTCTAGTGTTTTGTCTTGGAACGCCTGCATTAAATTCTGTTCACTACAGGCCTTATTCTTATATAATTTAATTTATGCAGTTGATCCTTACGCCTGAACTGATTTTAGAGGCTTATTCCCAAGGCCTTTTCCCCATGGCTTACAGTGCAGAAAGCCCTTATGTGCATTGGGTGTGTCCAGAAGAGCGTGGGCAGTTATCGATTGAGGCTATTCATTTCCCAAAGCGCCTCATAAAAACAATACGAAGCGGTTCGTATATTGTTAGGATTAATACTGATTTTTCCGGAGTTATTGCCATGTGCGCGGAAAACACCAGTGATAGGCCGGAAACATGGATTAATGATTCGATTCGCGACGTCTTTATTCAGCTGCATAAACGCGGCCATGCGCATAGCATTGAAGCATGGTGTTATGATGATGAAGGCGAAGAGAGGCTTGTCGGCGGCCTTTATGGGCTTGCTATTGGTGGTGCGTTTTTTGGAGAAAGTATGTTTAGCCGCGCCACAGATGCGAGTAAAATTGCACTTGCTCATCTTGTTGCACGTCTCTGGAAAGGTGGCTTTCAATTATTAGATACGCAATTTGTGAATGATCATTTGAAGCAATTTGGCGTTTATGAAATTGCGCATGATGATTATATTCAAATTTTGCATAGAGCCATTCAGCGTGATGCTGATTTTCATCTCATAGGAGATGATATAAGCGAGGATGATTTAGTCGCTGAATATTTCGAAATGCGCGATAAAAAAGGCGATTAATTATTCTGTAATTGATGGCTGGCTTGGGGCTTCTTGGTCATCTACAACACCCTCGCCTTCTAAGACTTCGCCTTCAATAATCGCAGGAGATTCTTGCTGTTTGTCTTTACACTCCAAGACCCAGACATCGTAAATCGGGTGATCCATTGCTGATAAGCCAGGAGAGGAGGCAAACATCCAACCGCTATAGACCCAGTTGGCTTTTTCTCGTTCGGTGTCTTCGTCACTGACTTCCCAAATTTGCATGAAAGCGGCATTTTCAGGTTCTTCTATATCGGGCGCTTTACGGCAGGCCTGTAGTTTAATGTAAATTGAACCGAATTTTACAGTTGTACCGACATCAACTTCAAATGTTAGGGTTCGCGCCGTCACTTTATCGATTGATCGTAATTTTGCGATCGATGTTTCAATAGATGCACGTGCAAATGCATGTTGCGTTAAACCAAATACTAGCAACATAAATATAGCAGATATGGTCGCAGGTTTATTGATCATCTTGTTGCATGCTGAAAATGAATTGACCAAGCAGTTGTTCCAGATTTTGTGGTGCCTGGGTATATTGGATGCGTCCACCAGGCGGTAAGATTTCTTCATCTGCTCCCGGTTCTAATGCTAAGAATTTTCCACCTAAAAGGCTTTCTGAGCTGATTAAGGCGGCTGTGTCTGTTGGTAATTTCAAATTATCATCAACGACCATGCTAACGCGGGCAAGAAATGTGTCTTCGTTCAGGGAGACATCAGAAACAGTTCCAACTTTAACACCACTAATTTGGACCTCATCACCGATCGAAAGTCCGCCAATACCAGAAAAATCTGCGTTGATTTCATATCCGCCTCCAGATGCGCCAACATCGCCTGCGCGCATACTAAAAGCTAAAAATATTCCTGCGACGAGGAGCACGACAGCCCCTAAAACGGTTTCTACAATGTTTCTTTTCATCGGTTCTTCCTATTATTTCTAATTATTCCGGCTTCCAAGCTTCGTAATCGCCCGTTGCTTTATCACGTTTACCGCCTTCTAGCACATGGCCAGGCGGGCGATAAGCTCCTTTTGTCCCAGTCATGTTTTGTTGATGAGGTTTTTGCCAAGAACGACGGAAACCTTCGCTTGACGGGATATCGTCATTTTGGTGGTGTATCCAGCCATGCCATTCAGGCGGTATGGTTGTTGATTCTGGTTTGTCATCTGCATACATGACCCAACGACGTTCACGTTTGTAGCCTTTTCGAGGTTTGCCGCGATAATATTCATTACCACACTCGTCACTGCCAACCTTTTCGCCGCGTTTCATTGCTGTAAAAAGGTTGATATGTGCCGGTGACATAACGCTTAAAAATTTGAGCAAGCTCATCTTTAATCTCTTATTGTTATTGGCGGAAATTATGGCATATTGTTCGCTGAATGCAAGAGAGGAAAATCTATGACTATCAAAGAAACATTAAGCCAGCTTGGTCTTGAATTGCCCAGTGCGGCTGCACCTGCGGCTAATTACGTACCTTACGTCATTAGCGGGAAGCATATTTTCATCTCTGGCCAAATTCCATTTTTAAACGGACAGGCGATGCATCAAGGGCGCGTTGGCGATGATTTAACCGTGGAGCAAGGCGCAGAGGCCGCAAAAGCCTGCGCGCTAAATATCCTCGCACAAGCCAATGCCGCAGTTAATGGTGATTGGAACACAATTAAACGGCTTGTGAAATTAGGTGGCTTTGTTCAAGCGGTTCCTGGTTTTAAAGATCAGCCAGAAGTGATCAATGGTGCGTCTGATTTATTTGTAGAAGTCTTGGGTGATGCGGGTCGTCACGCACGTTTTGCGGTTAGTGCAGCGGATTTACCGCGCGGCGTTGCAGTGGAAATCGATGCGATTTTTGAACTTCTCTAATCCGGCTTTTTTGCTGCTTTAAACATCGCCAGCGCTTCTTCTTTACAGATCTGAATTTCCTCTGGCGTGCTTGTCTCTGCTTTTCCACGAATGTTAGTGACATCCTCATTGGATAGCCCGAAATAGATTTTTTTAATGCCAACAGATTCAATTAAAGCTTGGCCTATCTTTGTTGGTTGGCTAGAAGAATATATGGAACACTCCGCAAGGCTTGTTGCGCCTAAACGTTCTGCAGCTTGACGAATAGCCATCACTTCTGCGTGCGCCATAGGATCTATTCTTGATTTAATACCATTGGTTCCTTCTCCAATGACTTTACCGTCTTTATCGGCTAAAACCGCTCCGTATGGGCCACCTCTGCCAATTTTGACATTTTTGTCGGCAAGTTCGATCGCTTTTTGTAAAAGCTCTTCGTGTGAAAATCTTGTTGCGCGGGATTCAACACCCATTGGGTTAGGATTAAGGCCTTTGCTTTTTGCCATGCGCTCAACACTTTGCACAAGGCGTTCAGGATTAATTGGTTTATGAATGACCTGTAAGACGCCTAAAGCATTTGCCTCCATCAAGACATCACTTGTGTCGGAGCCAGTTACGATGGCAACTGGGATCTTTATATCGTTAATCACTAAATGTTTTACAAATTCGAAGCCACCTTTTGGTGCCATATTGATATCGACGAGTGCGACATCGACCTGATGCTCGGCAATTTTTTCAATGGCGCTACTGCCATCAGTTGCATGCACAATCGTGTAGCCCTTGGCTTCTAGTATGCCTGCCATCATTTCACGGCTTACATCGTTATCTTCGGCAATTAAAACAGAAACAGAATTATTTTGTGTCATAACATCATTAAACCATGAAAAGCCTTAAAATGCAGTGTATAATTGAAGGAATGAAAAATTCTTCTAAGTGCGCACAAAAAGGATCGGCCCTTTTTCTTATATTGATTGGTGTTGCGTTATTCGCGGCCCTTGGTTATGCGGTTTCGAACATGATGAAAGGTGGATCGACCACAAATATCAATGATGAAAAAGCGCGGATTTATGCTGGTGAGATTTTGGATTATGGGCGCACGATGCGACAAACGGTTCAAAATTTGCGCATTTCTAATAGATGTCGCGATACGGATATCAGTTTTGAGAACCAGATTGAAAGCGGATATGTGAATGGAACAAACACACAATGCCAAGTATTTCACTCTGATGGTGGCGGTATGAGTTATATCCCTCCCAATGGTCAATGGCTTGATCAAAACGCGAGCTCGAACAATTTATTTGGAGAGCTTTTTTTTACTGGAGAGACTTGTATCAATGGTCTTGGCACCGACAATGCTGCCTCTGATTGTAGAGATTTTACATCTGACTATGCAGAGCTCTTTTTGATTATGCCTTATTTAAAAGAAGATGTTTGCTTTGCCATCGCCGAAATCAGTGAAGTTCTAAGGCCTGACAATACTATTCCAATCGATTATCAAAGAGCCTGGCCTGATGCTGATCCTAAATTTACGGGGTCTTATTCATCAGAGAATATTCTATCCAATAATAACGGTGGCGATAGTAGTCAGACTCTAGAAGGAACTACCAAAGGATGTTTTGAAGCAGGAGGGGTAAATCCAGCCTCTGATACATATCATTTCTATCAAGTTTTAATCGCGCGTTAGGCGTCTTCTTCTTTTTGTTGATCTTCGTCTTTGTCTTCATTGGCTTTTGGTTTGGCTGGAGATTTTTCGAATTTAAATTCAAGTTTGTCGTCTTTACCAAGATCAACAATCACTAAGCCGCCTTTTTCCAATTTTCCAAACAAAATTTCTTCCGCTAGAGGTCTTTTGATTTGTTCTTGGATCACACGACTTAGCGGGCGTGCACCCATAGCGGGGTCATAGCCTTCTTTAGCGAGATATTTACGTGCTTTATTGGATAGGTCAATTTGTACGTTTTTATCCGCGAGTTGTCCTTCGAGTTGAGCAACGAATTTCTCGACGACTTTTTCGACCGTTTTGATTGTAAGATTTTGGAATGGAACAATCGCATCGAGGCGGTTTCTAAATTCTGGTGCGAAGGTTTTGGTAATGGCTTCGTTATCCGCATATGAATCTTGACCATCACCAATTTCACGCCCGAACCCGATTGGCGTTTTGGCGATATCAGCTGCACCTGCGTTTGTTGTCATGATGAGTATGACATTGCGGAAGTCGATTGTTTTGCCGTTATTGTCGGTGAGTTTGCCGTAGTCCATCACTTGGAGGAGGATATTGAATAAATCAGGGTGGGCTTTTTCAATTTCATCTAGCAAAAGTACGCAATGGGGATGTTGATCGATTTTATCGGTCATGAGGCCGCCTTGTTCGAAGCCAACATAGCCCGGTGGTGTTCCGATGAGACGAGAGACAGAATGACGTTCCATGTATTCGGACATATCAAAACGGATCAGCTCGATGCCCATGGTTTTGGATAATTGTTTTGCGACTTCGGTTTTACCAACGCCCGTCGGGCCAGAAAATAAGTACGAGCCGATTGGTTTTTCTGGATCACGGAGGCCAGCACGGGCGAGCTTAATAGAATCACATAATGTATCGATTGCGATATCTTGATCATAAACCATTGTTTTTAAATCACGCTCAAGGTTTTTAAGCGCGGCTTTATCATCTTTTGTCATGCTTGCCGCAGGAATACGTGCGATTGCGGCTACGACGCCCTCGATATCGGCTTCATCGATTGTTGTTTTACGTTGTTCAGCGGGGACCAGCATTTGCGCTGCGCCGACTTCGTCGATGATATCGATGGCTTTATCGGGAAGTTTACGCTCACCCATATATTTATCAGAGAGTTTTACAGCGGCTTCAATCGCTTTGTCGGTATATTCAACGCCGTGATATTCTTGATAGTGCGGGCGGAGGCCTTTGAGGATCGCGATTGCATCATCGATAGATGGCTCATAGACGTCTATTTTTTGGAAACGACGTACTAACGCGCGGTCTTTTTCAAAGTGGTTGCGATATTCTTTGTAGGTTGTTGAACCCATACATTTTAGAGAACCGTTAGACAGGGCTGGCTTTAAGAGGTTAGAAGCATCCATCGCACCTCCGCTTGTAGCGCCTGCGCCGATGACTGTGTGAATTTCATCAATGAAAAGCACTGCGCCATCGATATTTTCTAATTCTTTAAGCACGGCCTTGATACGTTCTTCAAAATCACCACGGTAGCGGGTTCCCGCAAGCAGGCTTCCCATATCGAGAGAGAAGATTGTTGCGTCTTCTAAGACTTCGGGTGTTTCTTTGTTAATAATACGAAGGGCGAGCCCTTCGGCGATGGCGGTTTTCCCAACACCTGGGTCACCCACGAACAGTGGGTTGTTTTTAGAACGACGACAAAGCACCTGGATGGCGCGCTCTAGCTCTTTATCACGTCCGATTAACGGGTCAATTTTGCCGTCTGCGGCTTTTTCATTCAAGTTCACACAATAGGCGTCGAGTGCTTCGGCTCCGGCTTTTATTTCTTCGGGATCATTTTCATCAACGCCACGTGGAGTTTTAGATGCGTCACTTTGCGAAGGTACTTTTGCGATACCATGAGAGATGTAATTCACCGCATCGAAACGGGTCATATCTTGCTCTTGAAGGAAGTATACGGCATGAGATTCCCGTTCACTGAAGAGGGCGACAAGGACATTTGCACCAGTTACTTCTTCGCGGCCGGAGCTTTGGACATGGATTGCGGCACGTTGCAGCACGCGTTGGAAAGCTGTTGTCGGTTTCGCTTCGTCCATTTCGGTGGAGATGAGGTAATTGAGTTCTGTTTTTATATAGGCGATAAGTTGGTCTTTTAGCTCTTCCATATCGATACCGCAGGATCGTAAAACCGCCATCGCATCCTGATCAGCGATAAGCGCTAGCAAGAGATGCTCAAGGGTCGCGTATTCATGCGCGTTTTCTTGCGCAATGCTGAGGGCTTTATGAAGGGTGAGTTCTAGGTTTTTACTTAACACTTTAAAAGTCTCCAATCATTTATTTGAATTAATTGTAGCAGAAATCAAATGATGACTCAGTTTATTTATTCTTTCTCCATCGTGCATTGGAGGGGTTGTTCGTTGGCGCGAGCGAAGTCCATGACTTGGGCGACTTTGGTTTCGGCGATCTCAAACGTGAAGACACCGCAAATGCCAACGCCGCGGCGATGGACATTCATCATAATATCAGTAGCTTCAGCGCGGTTTTTAGCGAAAAATTTTTCAACGACATGCACAACAAATTCCATCGGCGTATAATCGTCATTTAATAATAAGACTTTATACATTGATGGTTTTTTGGTTTTTGGGCGCGCCTCTAGCAATAAGCCAGAATCCTGATCGGCCTGACCGTCATCGGGGGTTTGCTCATTTGCGTTATCATCGGTCATAACTGTCGATGACATGGATGAGCCAGATTTTGCATCAAGGTTAATATTTTTAACGTTCATAGCTTTTCAATATAATAAATTTTCTTAACAATACAATCATATCAAAAAAGTATGACTCGATAAAATCTAGATTGTTTTACAATCGGTATCACAATTACAAGAAAACCCCGGAATAACCGGGGTTTTGTGACATTTTGCCCTGTTCAACTATTTATCTTATTATTCTGCAGCGACTGCATCTGTTGCTTTTTGTACAGATTTTTGAACCTGTTCGTTAATTGGCTCAATCGCTTCTGAGAGGACTTTTACCCCTAGCTCGGTAATCTTTGTTGTACCTGACATAAAATCATCAAATGATGTTTGTGCAAGTTTATTTTGCGCATCAGAGAATTCATTAATTGTTTTGCATGTCATTGCTTGCTTGGCTAACTGCACCTGCTTTTCAGCAGAACTTTGCGCAAAGCTCATGGCTTCTTTAATGATGCTTTCTAAACCCTGCGTGAAGATTGTTCCTGATTTAACAAATGCATCAATTCCTTCGCGGTTAAGATTTGCTGCGTCTTTTGTGAATTGATCGAATTGCTTTTGTGCTTGTTCAAAATTTGGCTGGTTCATGATGATCTCCGGGATTTTTGCGTTAATTGGTTTTGGGTTAGTTTTAATTTGTTTACTTATAATCTTACGTTTTACAACTTTCTTCTTAGCTACTTTTACAACTGATTTTTTGCGTGGCGTAATTGCTTTTTTTGTAACTGCCTTTGCTTTTGCTGATGTTGTTATTTTCTTTTTAGCTGCAACTTTTTTTGGTGCTGATTTTTTA
>JBGCEF010000049.1:0-19819 GCA_045106175.1 Bdellovibrionales bacterium | reverse complement strand
GGCTTACATTTGAGGGAAGTTATGATAGTGGAACGATGGGCGTGGATTTGAGTGGAACGATTATTCCATTATCTGGTTTGAATAATATGCTTAAGGATATCCCGCTTGTTGGGAATATTTTGGGTGGATCTAGCGGTTTGTTTGCTGCGACTTACACGATGAAGGGGCAGGGTAAAGACGCTCAAGTGACTGTGAACCCGCTTTCTGTGCTTGCACCTGGTATTTTGAGGAGCATTTTATTTGAAGGGGGCTCTTTAGATACAGACAGTACAAAAACGCCTAAGAATATCGAGAACAAGTGAGCGTTTTATTTGACATAATTTAAATCTTTATGCTACTAAATCGCATGGATTTTGTTGGTGACTATATTGAGTTTGAATTGGAGCGCTGTCGATTATATTCCAAAGTGGAACGGTAAGGTTTTACGCTTGAAGGTGATGTTGAAGCTTTAACGGAGAATTTTGAAAAACGCCGCGATAATTTGCAATCTAAGCTTGGGCCTGTTTTAACAAATAACCGATTAACTTTTTTAGATGGTTTTGATCGTGCTGTGCTTGCAGAAATTGATTTTTTTAGAACTGCGGCGCTTTTAGATATTCGTGTGCTCGGCTTACCAGAGGAATTAAAAGCTTTGGGGGTCCAAATTCAGCCATCAGACTATACAGATCTTAACAATATTCCACTTATTGTTCAGCGAAACCGTTTACAGCGTGATGGTTTAGTTGCCCTTGGTGGTCATCGAAAATTTATGAATACATTAAGCGGAGCAAGCTCAAATTTGCATGCCAGATTGCAAGATTTTATGGAATCAGAGCCGGATAAGTCATCAAGATTTGCAATGACAGCCAAGCAGCGTGTTCATATGCAATTAGCGATTAGATCTGAATTGGGATTTAGCGTGGACCCACCACAAGTTGCAAAAACACAATTTTTTGAACATATTATCCAACAGGCCCAAGATCAGTCTATTGAAAAGAGTAGAAGGTTAGGTGTCGCCATGTCAGATTGGCGGCAGGATAATGTCGGTGGTGCGGCTCCACGTGGGCCTGATGATCCAGCACAAGGTTGAGTTTCTAATTTAAGCGACTTTTACCAAAGCGTGCTTCTTTTTACCCGCAGAGAGTTTTAGGTGTCCTTCAGGGGTGAGATTTTCGCTCGAAGCATTTGCGTTTTGATCGTTAATTGCGGTGTCGTTTAATTTTGCGCCGCCGCCCTTAATCAGGCGTTTGGCTTCACCTTTTGATGCTGTGAGGCCAGTTTCAACGAAGAGATCAAGAATGCCAATGCCGCTTTTAAGGCGGGATGCATCGATTGTAATGCATGGTAAATCATCACCGACGCTGCCTTGTTCGAAGACTTTTGCAGCGGTTTCTGCGGCATCTATTGCGGCCTGTTCGCCGTGGCACATTTTTGTAACTTCGTGGGCGAGGATCTTTTTGGCGTCATTAATATCCGCACCTTGAAGGGCTTCAAGTTTGGCGATTTCGTTCATAGGAAGTGTTGTGAAGAGCTTTAAAAAGCGTCCTACATCGGCGTCTTCGGTGTTGCGCCAGAATTGCCAGAAATCGTAAGGCGAACATTTGTTTGCGTTGAGCCATACAGCGCCATCAGCGGTTTTGCCCATTTTGGTGCCGCTTGCGGTTGTTAGGAGCGGGGTGGTGAGCGCGAAGACTTGCGCGCCGCCGTTATCTGTTTTTTGGGTGCGACGGGTAAGTTCAACGCCGTTGATAATGTTGCCCCATTGGTCACTGCCGCCCATTTGTAAAAGTGTACCGTATTTTTTGTGAAGGGCTGCGAAATCATAGGCCTGCAGGATCATGTAATTGAATTCAAGGAAGGTTAAGGGCTGTTCGCGATCTAAACGTAGTTTGACGCTTTCGAATGTCATCATGCGGTTGATTGTGAAATGCGGGCCGTAATCGCGGAGAAATTCGATGTAGTTAAGCTCGCTGAGCCAGTCATCATTATTCACCATCATGGCATCGGTTTCTCCGTCGCCATAGGTTAGGTATTTTGTGAAGATTTGTTGGATGCCGTTAATATTGTTTTGAATGCCATTTTCATCCAGCATTTTACGGCTTTCGTCTTTGCCGGACGGGTCGCCAACCTTTGTTGTGCCACCGCCCATAAGAGTGATGGGCTTGTGACCGCATGTTTGAAACCAGTGGAGCATCATGATTTGGACCAATGAGCCGACATGGAGAGAGTCCGCAGTTGCATCGAAGCCGATATAGGCAGATTGTATCCCATCAGATAATTTTTTATCTAAGGATTCGAAATCTGAGCACTGGTGAATGAAGCCGCGCTCGGTTAGGATGTTTAGGAAATTTGATTTGTAATCTGTCATAAGGAATTTTTATAAGCATGGATGAGCAGAAAGTCTATAAGGCAATTGGTCTGATGTCAGGGACATCGCTGGATAGTGCTATTGATGTGGCGCTGATTGAAACGGATGGGGAAACATTTGTAAAACCATTGGATTTTTATACGCATGCTTGTGATGCCAATTTGGATGAAGCGGTGCGGGCATGTTTTGGCAAGCGCAATCGTGATGATGAAACGCGTGCGGCGGAAGCGCTTGTAACGCAGGCTCATATTGATGCTGTGAAAGCGGCTGGGTTTGACGCGGGTGTGATTGGTTTTCACGGTCAGACGATTACGCATGACCCAGATGGTGGTATCACGTGGCAGCTTGGATGCGCGCAGACATTGGCGGAAGAAACAGGGATTGGCGTTGTTGCGGACATGCGACAGGCGGATGTGAAAGCCGGTGGGCAGGGCGCGCCATTGGCTCCGCTTTATCATGGTGCGATTGCGGAAGCGCATGATCATGATGGGGATGTTGCTATTTTGAATGTTGGTGGTGTTGCGAATGTTACATATGTTGGGCAAGAGTTGATTGCATTTGATACAGGGCCTGGAAATGCATTGATGGATGATTATTGTCAGAAACATTTTGGACAAGATTATGATAAAGGCGGGCAGATAGCTCATAGTGGTAAGGCGGATCGGGCCGTTGTGGATGCGTTTTTAGAACGCGGATATTTTCAAACATTAATTCCCAAGTCATTAGATCGTAATGATTTTGCGGATTTTATTGATGAATTACCTGAAGACCCTAAAGATGCCATGGCAACATTGGCGGTATGTTCAGCGGCGGCTGTCATGGCGGCTGTTAAGTTTTTTCCGCGTGCGCCTAATGCTTGGTATGTATCAGGTGGTGGTCGTCATAATGATTTTTTGATGGAATTGTTACGCGATATGTTGATGCCAGGTACAGTTGAAAAGATTGATAGTCTTGGATTTGATGGTGATGCCATTGAAGCGCAAGCTTTTGCTTATTTGGCTGTTCGTTCTTTACGAGGATTGCCTTTAACGGTTCCGGGGACAACGGGTGTTCCTATGCCGACAAATGGCGGTGTGTATTATCCGGCATGATTAAAGCAGCCAGTAAAATTGCGATTGATGAAGCATCGTTGATTTTAAAATCAGGTGGTTTGGTTGGTATGCCGACCGAGACGGTTTATGGGTTGGCGGCCAATGCGTTGGATGGGCAGGCGGTTGCAAAGATTTTTGAAGCTAAAGGACGTCCGTCTTTTAATCCGCTTATTGTTCATGTTCATAGTATGGGGCAAGCACGTGGACTTGTTGATTTTAGTGATGATGCGGAGGCGATTGCTAATGCCTTTTGGCCGGGGCCTTTGACGCTTATTTTGCCGCGTAAGTCAGATTGTGAAATTTCAGAATTGGTGAGTGCTGGTTTGCCGACTTTGGCTGTTCGTATGCCTTCGCATAAGGTTGCGCTGGAATTATTAAAGGCTGTCGATGTGCCTTTGGCTGCGCCGAGTGCCAATCGTTCGGGGTCGTTAAGCCCGACATCGCCCATTCATGTTGCGGATAGTTTGGGTGATGGTGTTGATATGATCTTGGCGGCGGGCTCCTGTGATGTTGGTTTGGAGTCAACGGTGTTGGATTTATCGGGTAATGTGCCCGAGATTTTGCGACCGGGGGCGGTTAGTGATAAAGATATTCAGTCTGTTTTAGGAGACGTGGTTTCTTATAATCATCTTGTTGAAGATGCGCAAAAGCCCAAATCACCAGGAATGTTGTTAAAGCATTATGCGCCAGATACACCGCTGCGTTTGAAGGCGATTGATGTTCGTGATGGTGAAGCTTTGCTTGCGTTTGGTTCGATTAAGTTTATGGGATTAAAATCAGGCGGAGCCGTATCGGATTTGCCTGAGGAGTCTTATCGTAATTTGAGCGAAGATGGTGATTTGCAAGAAGCGGCGGCGCATTTATTTGCAATGTTGAAAGAGCTTGATATAGAAAAGCATGATGGTATTGCTGTGATGCCTGTTCCTGAACAAGGGCTTGGTGTTGCTATTAATGATCGTTTGCAGAGAGCGGCAGCCAGTCGTTAATTATGTGGTTTTATTTAAAGGAGCACTTTCATGTCTGAAGCCATTACGGGGTATGATTATCATCCGCTGAAATACTGGCTTTCCTGGTTTTTATGGCCAGTTTTGTTTGTGTTTTGTATGGCTGTGACGGCTTATGGTTTTGATGTGGGGCAGCCGATTGTTTATTTTAATATTGCATATTTGTTTTTGATTATTTCATTGTTTTTACTAGAGAAATGGATGCCTCATGAGCGTGAGTGGTTGAATCCGGATGGACAGAATATTGCAAGTGTTTTGCATACTTTATCATCCAAAGGGACGGTTCAAGGATTGCTTATTTTTGGTGGTACGATTGGATTGTTGGGGCTTTTTGAAAATCCAACACATGGTATTTGGCAAGTGTGGGGCATTCACCAATGGCCAATGTGGGCACAAGTATGTTTTGGTGTTGTTGCGGCTGAGTTTGGTTTGTATTGGGTGCATCGTATGGGCCATGTCAATGCTGTAATGTGGCGTTTTCATGCGGTTCATCATTCGGTTACAAAGCTTTGGTTTTTGAATACGGGACGTTTTCATTTTATTGATAGCTTGTTGAGTATTGTTTTGGGGATGGTGATTTTGGTTGCGCTTGGCGCACCGTTGGATGTTTTGAAGTGGTTATCGGCGGTGACGGCGTTTATCGGTATGCTTACTCATTGTAATGTTGAGATGCGTTTTGGGCCTGTTAATTATGTGTTTAATACGCCTGCGCTGCATCGTTGGCATCATTCAAAAGATCTAAAAGAGGGAAATCGTAATTTTGGTGAGAATGTGATGGTTTGGGACCATCTTTTTCGATCATTTTATAACGGAAATTATCGCCCGCCGGCAGATATTGGGATGAAGGATTATATGCCGCGTTCTTTTGCTAAACAGATTTTGTGGCCTTTTTTACCTGTTTCAGTTAAAAAGCGGTTAGAGCCAGAGTTTGAGCCTTTGCCTTTTATTAAAGAAGAATAGATAGAAGCTGTAGAGATTTTTGTTAAAGATCTATCAATCATTTTGATGTAAATTATTATAGTGAGTGATACATTTACAATGTGTGCTTAGGGGCAGGAATTTGGATCAAAATAAACCAATCAATACAAAAGAAAGACGCATTGCGTTTAATTGTGATGCTTATTTTAATAATGTGTCCGATGAAAATGCGCGCGTTGTTTATTTAGATCCCGGTCAGCATACTTTCGTTGATAGTGATGATCAAATGATTGTGGCGACTTTGGGGGCTGGGGTATTGGTCTCTGTTTATGATGTTGATATGCGTTTTGGTGCGTGCGCTTATGTTTTATTGCCTGATGCTGTCTCGCATGCTTTTCCGCATTTTGATACTCTGGATTCAGATGTTTTAAATGCTGCTTTTGCCCCGATTGAGGCGTGTATTGGTGAATTAAAACGCAAAGGTGCAGGTAAAAATAGGATTCGCATTCGTTTGAATGGCGGGGCTAGAATTCGTGATGATGCGTCTGATAAAGGGACTAAGAATTATGTTTTTGTGCGCGAGTTTTTAACGCGAAAAGGTCTGTTTGTGATGAATGAGGATTTGGGTGGGCATTATGTGCGTCGTGTTCATTTCTTCCCAACGACAGGGAGAAGTGTTCGTTGGATGTTACGCCGTGATCAGGATCTTGATGATATTTTATCCCTAGAGACTACATTTCAGAAAAATATAACAGAAAGTTTATAAAAACAGTATTTTTCATTGGAATCAGTATTTTAGCATTTTTTCATGTAATCTTTTGCTTGACCAACAGGTTATCTGTGGATAACTTGTTGTGTATAAGGTTTCGTATTTATTTTTGTGGGAATTAAAGATGCGCAATACATTTCAGCATAAACAGACTCAGAATCCGCTTCAAAAATCGCGGAATTGGGAAGAGAATATTACTAGTGTGGCGGTTGAGGCTTGTCCGACGTCAGAGGATCCAACAGGATATAAGGCTATTTTTTATCTGACATTTGAAGCGGCACGAAAGACGCAGAAGAAGACTTTTGAGATTGGTGCTTCTTTCTTGGCACAGCGCCGGCACAGCCTGTGTAAGGCAGGCTATAAAGTGCCGATGACAATGATGGCGATTGAAAAGGTTGAGAAAGAAATTGGTGAGACATTACCGCTTTTTCTTGGTAAGCTAGAGACGATGCATAAATATGCTTAAAGTTTGATTGATCGAAGTCTTAGACACTTTCCAACAGAATTGAAAACACGCATACTTTGATTTGCGTGTTTTTTTATGGAGTACTTATGTCGCAACAATCTTCAAACCATCTTTTGATGGTTGAGCCAGCCTCGTTTTATGCCAACCCTGAAACGATGGAAACTAATGTTTATCAGGTACAAGAGAGTGAGCCGCGCGAAGTGGTGTTTGCAAAAGCGTTAAAAGAGTTTCGTGAGTTTCGTGATGTTTTGGTTGAGGCGGGCGTAATGGTGACCACTGTTCGCGGGTTTGAAGATTGCCCAGATATGGTATTTCCAAATTGTTTATCGACCCATCGTGATGATGAGGGAGGTAAACTATTTATCTATCCTATGTTGAATGAAAATCGTCAGGCGGAGCGTGATGATGAATTGATCGAAATATTACAACGATCGTATGACGTGACAGAAGATTGGACGCTTTATGAGACAGAAGGGCGCGCGATTGAGAGTACGGCGAGCATTGTCATGGATCGCGTGAATAAGGTTGGTTATTCGGGTTTATCAGCCCGAAGTGATCGTGATTTGGTGCAAAAATGGTGCGATTTGCAAGAGTATGAATTGGTTGGGTTTGAGACGCAAAGTCATGCGGGTAAGCCTGTTTATCATACTGATTGCGTGATGTGGATTGGGACAAGCCTTGCAGGTGTTTGTTCGCAAAATATTGTCGAAGAGGATCGTGGTCGTGTGATGTCGCGTATCAAAAAGACGCATAAGGTTGTTGAATTTGATCCAGAGCAGTTGAAAGCGATGTGCGGTAACGCTTTGGAAGTGATCGGTGAAAGCGGTTTGCGTTATCTTGCGATGTCGAGTGCTGCTTATCGTGCATTACGTGAGGATCAAGAAAAGAAAATCCTTCAGTATTTTGATCGTATCTTGCATTCACCTTTAGATACGCTTGAGACTTACGGTGGTGGTTCGGCGCGCTGTATGCTGATGGAATTATTTTAATTATTTGACATAATTTATATTTTTCATTAACTTGCCTTTTTTAATAAAAGGTTTGTTATGTCTTTGCCTGATGTTGATATTTTGCTTGCGACGTATATCCCAGAGGATATGCCTGAGGGGCTTATATACCTGAACCGTCAGGTGCAATCCCTTGTTGATCAGGATTATGCGGGCAATATACGTATACTGGTGCGTGATGATGGATCACATTTTGATGGAATAAAAGCGCTTATTCAAAATAGGGAGATTCCTTCTCATATTTCATTTGAATTTATTGATGATGATTTAGGAAATTTAGGGTACGGGAAAAATTTTGAAACACTTATGGAGGCGTCAACAGCGCCCTATGTGTTTTTTTGTGACCAAGATGATTCATGGGCGTCTGAAAAAATATCAAAATGTGTCGAAAGACTGCAAGATATGGAGCGACGATATGGCTCAGAGACCCCTGTTTTGGTTAATCATGACGCCATGTTCTGCGATCGTGACCTCAATGTTAAAAATCGTTCTATGAATTCTGCTTATGGTGGCCGTTTTACCAGTAAAAAAATGGCTGATTTCGTAAGCTTTACGACTACGCCAGGTTTTACTCAATGTATGAATAGGGCTCTTGTAGAAGAGTTTTCACCATTCATAGAAAATTATGTTGGTCATGATACTTATGCGCTTATGCTTGCAAGGGTATTGGGTGAAATTGGTTATATAGATGAGCCTTTAGTTTCATATCGTGTGCATGATAAAAACACCTCTTCACCGCGTATTAAAAAATCATCACCTATTTTAGATGAAGTGTTGAGAGCGGGCGTTTTATTAAGAAATATAAGTAAAACTTTGAAGACATATCACGAAGTGAGGCGTAATTCTTTCAGAAAAGTTAAAGCCACAGAGGAGTTCTTAGAACGCTATGCTGATGACCCTAGGTTGCAAAAAGAAGATACGTCATTAATGCGTAATTTTTGCCAAACGGCGTCAATGAATGGTTTTCAGAGGTTAAATGCAATTAAACGCGATGGCTTTTTTGCAAATAGCTGGAAGGCCAAGCTTGTTTTTTGTTTGCCTTTTGGTCAAGAGCTTGCTGACGAGCAGCAATTCACTTGTGAAAAAACTTAAATTTTAAGCTGTTTTGTCGATCATGCCTTCACGTCTAAGGAGTGCGTCTGGGTCGGCGTTTCGGCCGCGGAAATTGCGGTAGAGAATTTCTGGATCTTCGCTGCCGCCTTTGGCGAGGATTTCATCTTTATAAGCGTTTGCGGTTTTTTGATCATACAGGCCGTTCTCTAAGAATGCTTCAAATGTATCTGCATCTAAAACTTCTGCCCATTTATAGCTGTAGTACCCTGCGGAATAGCCGCCGGCGAAAATGTGGCTGAAAGATGATGACATAGGGCCAGCAAGGCGAGGGAAAAGCGATAAGCCTTCGGTGATTTTATCTTCGAATTCTCCTACGTCGTCGATTGTTGATGGGTCGCATGTGTGCCAGCCCATATCAAGATAGCCGAAATTGGTTTGGCGCAACCCGCCCCAGCCGCCCATGAAGTTTTTGGCGGCTTGGAGTTTTTGAATGAGATCAGTGGGGATTTTCTCGCCTGTTTCATAGTGTTCCGCGAACATATCCAATGTTTCTTTTTCGTAGCACCAGTTTTCTTGAACCTGAGAGGGCAGGTCTACGAAATCCCAAAGGACAGATGTCCCGGGGTTGGAGCTATATTTTACATTAGATAATAGCGCGTGGGTGGCGTGGCCCATCTCGTGGAACAGGGTTGTGACTTCACCATGTGTGAGAAGGGATGGTTTATCGTTAGTTGGTTTGGTGAAGTTGCAGACGATGGCAATGACGGGGCGCTCTATTTTGCCGTTAAAGAGACCTTGGTTACGATAGGCGGTTTTCCATGCACCTTGCTTTTTACCTGTGCGGGGGAAGAAATCGGCATAAAGTGTGCCGATGAATTGCCCGTCTGCATCGGTAAGGTCAAAGGATTTTACGTCTTCGTGCCATGTTTCATAATTATTGTTTTCGTTAAATTTGAGGCCGAAAAGTTTTGAGAAATGGTCAAAGCATCCCGATAGAACAGGCTCTAGCGGGAAATAGGGGCGTAAATCTTCGGATGAGAATTCAAAGCGTTTTTGTTTTAGCTTTTCTGAATAATATCCAACATCCCAAGGCTCTAGATCGTCTTTTAGTCCTGCATCTTTTGCGAAGGCTTTTAATTCTTCTAATTCTTTTTCGGCCATGGGTTTATAGGCGTTTTTCATTTTTTCTAAAAAAACCAGAACTGTTTCTGGAGATTTTGCCATGCGCTCTTCTAAAACGAATGTAGCATGATCTTTATAGCCTAGAAGCTTTGCGCGTTTATCTTTTAATGTAACGATGCGTTTGATGTTTTCGGAATTGTCGAAGTCATCTTGCCATGCACGGTTGGCAAATCCGCGCCACATTTTTTCGCGTAATTTACGATTGTCGGCATATTGCACAAATGGGATGTAGCTTGGGTAGTCGAGTGTGAAGCGGAATTTTCCGTCTAAGTCTTTTTCTTTTGCAGCGGCTCTTGCGCCTTCGATCGCGGTGTCGGGCAGACCGGATAGGTCGTCTTCATTGTCGACGATCATTTCAAAGCTTTCGGCGGATTTCGAGCTGTTATTCATGAAAGACGGGCCGAGCGTTGAAAGTTCTTCATTAATTTCGCGCAAGGCTTTTTTGTCTTCTTTATTCAAAAGTGCACCGCCGCGTACGAAGCTTTTGTAAGTATCTTTTAGTAGGGTTGTTTGTTCGGTGTCTAAGCCCAAAGATTCTTTTTGATCGTAGACGGCTTTGACACGTGCGAATAATGTTTCATCGAGTATAATATCACTGCCGAAATTAGATGTAATTGGGCCAATTTTTTCAGCAAGCTCGTGGAGTTCATCACCACCCATGCAGGAGAGCTGATTGTAAAACACGCTTGTTGCGGTTGAAAGTGTTTCACTCGCTGTTTCCATGGCTTCTAATGTGTTTTCGAATGTTGGTGCGTCTTGATCATTTTTGATCACATCATATTTTTCTCGCGCTTGTTCAATTGCGGTTTCGATTGCGGGTATATAATGCTCGTCCTTGATTTGTGCAAAAGGAGGGGCCATGTTTGGGAGATCAGAAATGCTTAGAAGTGGATTATCAGTCATTATAAAATTATGCTCTTTTGTGATTGGTATAGATAATATGGGACAAATTGATGAGCGCGCCAAGGTCTAAACAGTTTGATGATGTTTATTTTTCTGCGCAAGATGGATTGGCGGAAACACGGCATGTGTTTTTGGATGGGAATGATCTTTTAAATCAATGGGTTGATAGAGATCGTTTTTTGATTGGCGAGACGGGGTTTGGCACGGGATTGAATTTTTTAGCTGTGTGGGCTTTGTTTGATTGCCATCGTGCGCCAGATCAACATTTGCATTTTATTTCTGTTGAAAAATATCCGTTATCTGTTGATGAGGTTTATGATGCTTTGTCGCATTGGCCGGAATTGGATCTGTATCGTGATCAGTTGGTGTCAGTTTATCCTGATGCATGCGAGGGCGTTTTTCATCATGACTTTGGAGCAGTTTCATTGAGTGTGTATTTTGATGACGTGTTAAAAGGTCTTAGTCAGTATCCAGCCAATGTTGATGCGTGGTTTTTGGATGGGTTTCGCCCCAGTAGCAATCTTGAGATGTGGACAGAGGATGTCTTTAAAGAGGTTGCGCGTTTGAGTCAATCAGAGACAAGATTTGCGACATTTACGTCGGCTGGATTTGTGCGTCGTGGGCTAGAATCTGTCGGCTTTGACGTTAAAAAAGTTCCAGGTTTTGGTCGTAAACGTGAAATGTCGGTTGGGGTTTTGCGATGAAGGTTGCGATTGTTGGTGGTGGATTGGCAGGCTGTGCTGCGGCCTATGTTTTAGCAGAAAACGGGCATGAGGTTGTTCTTTATGAGGCGGGTGATCATTTGGCCAGTGAAGCATCGGGCAATTCTGTCGGGCTTTATAATCCACGATTTGGAGCGGAATGGAGCCCACAGAGCCAATATTATGCATATGCTTTTGAAAGTGCATTAGAGGTTTTTTCGCAGCTTGATGATATTGATTTTGATCCCTGTGGCGCGTTGCATTTGATGCATGATGAGAAAAAGCAACGGCGCTTTCCTAAGACGGTGGCGTCTTGGCCTTGGGGTGAGGATATGATGCGTATTGTTGGGCCGCAAGAGGCATCGGAGATTGCGAGGGTTGAGATTAGCCATGATTGTTTGTTTTTGCCACGCTCGGGGAGTGTGAATCCGCGTAAGCTCTGTTATGCCTATACGCGCCATCCTAACGTGGATGTACGATTGAATGTTTCGATTTTATCTGTTGATGACCTTAAGGCTGACGCGGTTGTTTTAGCAGCGGGACGGGCTATGCAGGCGTTTGATTGTTTAAGAGATTTAGATTTGAGAGCGGTGCGCGGACAGGTTTCGTATATTAAATCGAATGCGTTGAGTGAACAGATTCAATGTCATTTATGTTATGGCGGTTATGCTAGCAGAGCGATTGAGGGGCGGCATGTTGTTGGTGCGACATTTCAGCGTTGGTTGGATCATAGCGAGCGTATAGAGGCGGATAATTCAGATAATCTTGGGAAGTTATATGATCATATTCCCAGCTTTCCGAAAGGTTTAGAATGCGTTGAGGATTGGGTCGGGGTGAGGTGCACCTCGAAAGATCATTTCCCCGTTGTGGGGGCGTTGGAGGATGGGGTTTATGTTACAACAGCCCATGGATCGCATGGTGTTTTAAGTTCTCTGGCGGCGGCGAATGTATTGGTCGGTATGATGACAGGACAGGACCAGTCTTTCGCGGATGAAGTGATTTATGCTCTTTCTCCGGCGCGATTAAAAGGGTAGTGTTTTGTCATGAATTTTATAGTGTTTTCATTGATTGCTTTCGTATGTGTTGTCGTTTTGATACCGCTTGCGATCAAGTTTGCCCCGATTTTAAAGCTTGTTGATGCGCCGGATGGTCCCGATGGGCGTAAGCAGCATGAAGGGCAAATTCCGCTTATTGGTGGTTTAATTATTTTTCCTGTTTTTATTGGTGTAGCGATTGCTGCTGGATATTCAATTTCTGACTATTGGCCGTTATATGGGGCGATTTTCATGCTTTTGGTTACGGGTGCGGTTGATGATAAAATTCACCTGCATTCTATGGTGAAATTCTTTGTGCAATTTTGCGCGGCGGCATTGATTATTTTACCGGGTGGAGCGCAGGTTTTTCAGCTTGGGGATTTGTTTGGTCTTGGCCATATGGGGCTTGATATCATGAGTCTGCCGTTCTCTTTTGCGGCGGTTGTTTTGTTGATTAATGCAGTTAATCTGATGGATGGTTTGGACGGGCTTTCGGCTGGGTATTGCGCCGTTGCGATGTCATGGTTGGGGCTTGGGTTTTATCATGGTGGATATCAGGCTGAATTTTTAATGGTTGGTTTATTGGTGTCATGCATGGTCGGCTTTTTAGTGTTTAATATGCGTACGCCGTTTCGGGCTAAGGCATCTTTGTTTTTAGGGGATGCGGGTAGTCTTTGTTTGGGTGTTTGCCTTGCGTGGTTTGCGCTTCATGCGGGTAAGGATTATATGAATCCAGCGGTTGAGCCTATCGGGGTTGCCTGGGTTTTAGCTATTCCAATTATGGATACATGCGCGCAATTTTATCGCCGTGTTAGGAATGGTAGGCACCCATTTTCCCCTGACCGTGGACATTTTCATCATCATTTTGTGAATGCAGGCGTGCCTGATGGTTGGGCTACTGCGACGATATTGGCGCTTGCGTTTGTAACAGGCGCGGTTGGCGTTTTTGGTATGTCTCTTGGCGTTTCGCCGGCCATTATTACAATAAGCTGGATGATTTTATTGCTTTGGCACATTTGGTATTCAGCTGTGCCGGATCGTTATATCGGGGTTATCAGCCGTCTTGTTAAGACATAAAATTGAGTGTTTGTACGGCTATTGTTTTTATCATGCTAAGTGACGTTTGATGGATTGCCATTCCGGAAATAGCAATAAACCCAGCCATTTCAACTGGTATTCTTAAGACATAGCTCGCCATAAAAGCGGTGTAGGCATATGCATATAACGTTATGATGACCATCATTGGATATATGTCTGCCCATGTGTTTGATCCGTTTAAAAATAAGAGTAGCAAAGGCAGTATTGCGATTGTTGCGGGGAGAGAGAGCCAATTATTGGCCGTTGCGAAGCGTTTAAAGGCATCGTCTCTGTCTAGTTTTTTTGCAATCCAATATACAAACCCTAAGAAGACAGCGTAATAAACAAATAAACGGAGTGTGTAAATTGCCATTAGGATTTGGGTTGCG
This sequence comes from Bdellovibrionales bacterium, assembly GCA_045106175.1. Classification (GTDB taxonomy): domain Bacteria; phylum Pseudomonadota; class Alphaproteobacteria; order Micavibrionales; family Micavibrionaceae; genus TMED27. The sequence goes on along the minus strand of JBGCEF010000049.1, from coordinate 5,878 downwards.
CCGTTTGCTAATTCCCCATGTGGATGCGCAGTGATGACGGTTATCAGTGTAATGGGAAGTAGTAAAAGAGGGATAATGAAAGAGCGTTTCAGGCTTTTTGTATCAGATGAAAACCGTGTTGGGCCTTTGCTTATGAACAAAGCTGTTTCCAATGCTGCTAAAGCGTTATTTTTCCATGTGTGTTTTGTTTTATTCATACCCCCTATTCTTTTCAAAAAGAGTTAATTTTTGTTTAAGGCGAGTGTATTTTTTTGCGATTTTATTGGGGCTTGTTCATAATGATGAAAATGCGTTATTATAATTGTGTGAGCGTTCGCTTGCGCTCTTTTGTCGAATTGAATTTTTATCAAGGTTTAGGGTATGTTTCAGTTATTGTCTGTTCGTCCGGCATATTTTGTTTTTGTTACCAGTTTATTTGTTCTAAGTGGCTGTCAGATCAGTACGCTTATGGACGATGGTGGTGTTGAGACTAGCTCTTCTGCTTCTGTTGAAGCGTCTAAGTCTAAAAGCGACGATGATATCTCTCCATTAGAGCAGCATATGTTGGCGCGAAAAGACGTTGATCCGAAGAAAGTTAATCGTAAGAATAAATTTTCCAAAACTGTTGAAGATTATGAACGCGAAGAAGAAATGCGTCGTAATGAGATTTTATCAGATACACAAGATGTAAGAACGCTTCGTATTGAGTCTGACCCGCTTGATAAGGACGAAAGCGCGAAAAGTTATGTTGAACGGATTTTGGCTAAATATAAGTCGCATCAAAATTCTATAGATGATTCTGAGCGCCTTAAAACAGGTGACTCCGCCAAAGCTGAAAAAGTTATTATTTCTGAAAACTCTGGGTTGGATATATTTGTTACAGATGTTCGCATCGGTCAGCATCCTGGTAAAACACGTATTGTGATTGATTTAAGTGATGTTGCGCGTTTTCAGACATCTCTCAAAGAGGATAATAAGATTTTATCTGTTAAACTTCCTTCTGTTTCGTGGGCTGTTAATGATGCTGTCAATGTAAATGGAGGCGGCCTTGTGCGTGCTTATAAGGCGGAAGATAACACGCATGGATCGAGTGTTGAGTTTGTGTTGGGCGCGTCATCAAGGATAGCTTACCAAAAAGCATTTAAGCCAGCCGAAGGTCGTGGAAACCGCATTGTGCTTGACCTTGTCTCTCAATAAATTAAACTTTCTTCTTTAAAGCGAAGGGTATTCCTATACGCAGCGTATCAGGATGTATGTAAGATTTGATATAACGGTCTTACACAATATTTGAGAGAGAAAGGAATTTTAAATGAAAAAGATCTTAATGTTAGCGGCGGCTATTTTTGCGTTTGGTGCAACACCTGTTTTGGCAGATGGCCATGGCGAAGGTGGCAAAGGTAAAAAATTTGAAAAGCATGACACCAATGGTGATGGTGTGATTTCAAAAGATGAATTTTTGGATCATGCCAGTGAGCGTTTTTCAAAGATGGATTCAAATAGTGATGGAACAATCTCTAAAGAGGAAGCCAAAGCGGGGCATGAAAAACGCCGTGCGGAGATGAAAGAACGTATGAAAGAGCGCAAAGCAAAGCGCGATGCGGCTGAATAGAGAAAGTTTGCCATTTGATGGTTGATCTTAGTTCGAAAAATGATGAAAGTTTGGTGGCTTTGGTATGTACTGGAGACCATCAGGCTTTTGCTATTTTGGTTGAGCGTCATACGAAGATGTTTTTTGCCGCGGCGTATCGTGTTTGTGGTAATCCTGATGAGGCGGAAGATATTGTTCAAGATGCGTTTTTGAAATTATGGCGAAAGCCGGAAACGTTTGATGCTTCTAAAGGTGTGAAATTTACTACCTGGTTTTATCGCGTGGTTACGAATGTTGGTATTGACGCCATGCGTAAGAAAAAGCCGCAGGCTAATGCTGAAGTGATTGATTTTATGGCAGACCAAGCCGACTTGGCGGATGAAGCGATGGCTTTAAACCAAGAAAAAACGGCTTTGGAAGATGCTATACAGGATTTACCAGAGCGTCAGAAGATGGCTTTGAATCTTTGTTTTTATGAAGGTTTAAGTAACAAAGAAGCTGCAGAGATGCTAGGCGTTGGTGTTAAGGCATTGGAGTCATTATTGATGCGTGCGAAGCGCACTTTAAAAGAGCGGTTCGCAAAACAAGAAGAAGGGAGGATTAGCTATGGATAGCCGAGATTTTGATGAGTTTTTAAATTTAAGGGATGTACCGGATGTACCGAGTAATCTGTCCCATAGGATTATTGAGGCAGCGAAGGTTATGCCGCAAAATAGTAAATTACCTAAACTGGGTCGTTTTGATTGGTTCAAAGATTTGATGCCAAATGTTATGAGCCCTCAGCCCGCCTTTGCGCTTGGTGTGTTTTTGTTTTTAGCAATCGGTCTTGGCTTGTTTAGTCAGGGAATTATCGTCACAGAGACAAGTTATCAGGAGCCAAGTGATGTATCATTAGCGTTTTATGTTGATGATTTGATGGGTGCGGAAGATTTGCTTTAATTTCCGAATATGGTTGGGGCGGTGTTTTCATCCCATGGGTCATATTTTTCCATGATGCCATTGAATAGATCGCTTTCAAGGTGATTATTTAGCCATGTTTCCAATGCGATGAGTTTTAGACCATGAAAACGCGGGCGATCTGTGTTTGCGAATTGTCTAATGAATGGGAAAATCGCATAATCTGCTAATGTACTGTAATCGTTTATTAATGCACCGTTACGTTCAATTTTTGTGTTGAGGTCTTTTAGGATTTCGGCACCACGATCAAACATGTCAGAGCAATCTTCATCGAGGTAGCGATCGGGATATTTATAACGGTCTAGTGCGTATTTAAAATCAGTGTCATTTCTTTTAATGATTGCGTTCGTTTCGGTTTCATTATCGCAAATCCATTCATCGGGATCTTGGCGGCCTAGTGCGTATATCATGATATCTAAGCTTTCATCGATTACAGTTTTATCGATAAGTTGTAAGACAGGAACGGTTGCTTTGGGCGATATTTGTAACATATGGGCAGGTTTGTCGCGTAAGACGATCTCTCGTAATTCGACTTTGATATTGGAGATTTTAAGGGCTAATCTTGCGCGCATGGCATAAGGGCATCGGCGGAAGCTGTATAGAATTGGTAAATTATCCATTTGGATCTTTGATTTTAATCTGCGTAGCGTTCGGCGTAGTGTTTTTGTCTTGATCTTAGGCCGCGTTCGCGTTCGGGGGTGAGGGTATCGATGCAGTGGTGGCAGGATATGCCATATTCGAATTCTTTGCGCTTTATGTCATCTGCGCTTAAGGGTTCGCGGCAGGCGTGACATACTTTCCACTCGGATTCTTTTAGGCTGTGTCCGACTGCGACACGTTGATCAAAGACGAAACAATCGCCTTTCCATTTGCTGTCTTTTTCAGGCACTTCTTCTAGATACTGAAGAATGCCGCCTTTGAGGTGATAGACATTTTCAAAACCATGGGCAAGCATGTAGCTTGAGGCTTTTTCGCAGCGAATGCCACCGGTACAGTACATGGCAATTTTCTTGTCTTTGGCTGGATCAAGGTTATCTTCGATCCATTCGGGAAGTTCGGTGAAGATTTTTGTATCGGGGTCGACGGCGCCATCGAATAAACCGACTTTCGTCTCATAATCGTTGCGGGTATCTAAAACGATTACGTCCGGATCGTTAATCAGGTTGTTCCAATCCTTTGGTTCAACATATTCACCCACTTTTTCGTGCGGGTTGGCTTCGGGTTTGCGCAAAGTGATCAGTTCTTTTTTCTTGCGTACTTTGAAACGGTTAAAGGGTTGTTTTGTAGCGTGAGAGTATTTGAATTCACATGCTTTGGAGCCTTCCTTGACGCCAAGTGTTTTATCGAGAAATTTGACCATTACCTCCATATCACTGGGGTGGGCTGCGATTGTGCCATTAATCCCTTCGGGTGCAATCAGAAGTGTGCCGCAGATGGATGGTACGTTTTCATCCGTAAAAGCATAGATTTTAGATCGAAGCGTATCGATGTCTTCGATGGGTAAAAATTTGTATAAGGCAGCAACTTTAAAATTCATTTTGTTTTTATAAGGCTAAAGCCTGAATTGATCAAGTCCTGCGATATCTGGGGCGTTTGGTTCATCATCGTTTTCTCTAAAACTATCTTTTGGAATGTCTAGAGGTTCCTCTATGATGCTGCCGAGGTGAAACATTGCTGTTGCTAATATATCTTCATCAAATTTGTTTTGTTGTTTTATGGCTACATAAGCGTCGTTAAGCATTGAAAGTGAAATTGACTGACGACCTGTAACGGTTTGTAGCTCATCTGCTAGTGCGGTTAATGCTTGTCTTAACTTTTTGTTGTTTGCTCCGTATAAATGTACTTTTTTGGCTGCTGCTTTTGATTTGAATGCTTCTATTCTTTTGGACACAGTGTTTGTTTCGTCTAGTTTTTGATGGTTGTCATTGAAATATTGATAGAGGAGGTTTAATTGCCTTCGTGGATGTAAACTTCTCTGTGAGGGTAGGGGATTTCGATGTCATTTTCTTTAAATGTATCCCAAAGGGCGAGCATGACTTGGCCTTTGATGTTTGTAACGCCTTGTTCGGCGTCTTTGATCCAAAACCTTAGGCTGAAATTTAATGAGCTATCCCCGAATTCTGTCATGTGACAGACAGGAGAGGGATTTTGAGCAATGCGTTCATGGGCCTCTTTTGTTGCTTTTTCTGCAATGTCTTTAACCACATGTGGGTCAGATTTGTAATGAACCCCAAATGAGACTTGAAGCCGAATGAGGGAGTTTCCATGGCTCCAGTTGACGACGCGTTGGGTTATGAAATCTTCGTTTGGAATAAGGAAGGATTTATTGTCACGAGTAACAATTTCAGTATAGCGTGCAGCCATATTATTAACCCAGCCGAATGTCCCAATATCAGGGATTTCAATGACATCGCCTGGCTTAATTGATCTATCCATCAAGAGAAGCATGCCGGAGAAAAGATTGGAGATCCCTTTTTGAAGGCCAAAACCAATCCCTAAACCGATTGCGCCACCGAAGACGGCAAAGAGCGAGAGATCTATACCGGCGCTTGTTACGCCAATAAGAAGCGCGAAGACAATCAGGGCGACACGCACGACTTTGCTGATTAGGACTTGTGATGTACGTGTCAGAGATTTGACGTTTTTGATTTTACGTTCGGCAAAGCTTGAGCCAAAAAGGGCGAAATAAAGTAATGCGACGATGAGTAAGATCGAATTGATCACTGCGAGCATTGTGATCTTGCTGTCGCCAATGGCAAACCCGATACCGTTCAACGTTTCCATGGTTTGTTCGAGCACACCGAAGATAGATAGTGCGGCAATACTCCATGTTACGAATGCGAAGAAGCTGCGCATGGCGGCGTTGCCGATAAATTGTACAACGATGCGGATAACGATCCATGCAAAGAGAAGTTTTGTGACTATTTCTAACAAGGTTGTGTCGACGCCGATGCTTTCGATGCTTACGATTTTTGCACCGATCACTGTCATTGTTAGGGCAATGATTGGGAATATTAATCGGCGTAGGTTGCTGATTGTATTGTCAACGGCGGCTGGGAAATTTGTTTTATTCAGGAACACATCCAGTTTTGCGCGCGCAGCGGGATATATGATGGCGGCTACAAAAAAGGCAGCAAGAATGACAATACCCTGATAGAGCGTGTTAGTTGTCCAAAACATGCCCTCACACCATTCAAGTGTCTTTTGCCAGTATTTTTCTATATTTATATCATCTAACATAATTTGAGCTTAATCAGATTGATTGCTTTTGAAAAGGAGAAGGTGAATGAGTTTGGAATATTTGCACACGATGGTTCGTGTAGAGGATTTGGATTTTTCCATGGACTTTTATTG
>JBGCEF010000048.1:0-35556 GCA_045106175.1 Bdellovibrionales bacterium | reverse complement strand
TTTTCATCACCAATCAATTCCAAAAGCCCGTAAATTGTTTGCATAGGCGTACGAATTTCATGGCTGATGGTTGCCAACAAATTGGCTTTCATATCTGCCAACGCATCTGCTTCTGCAACTTTGGCTTCTAACTCTTCACGTGATAATTTTGGGGTGTCTGACATGAAAATCCCGAAAAACTCTTGTCATTGATAACTAAAATAAGATATCACCAAAATTCAATGATAAAAATACAAACTTTAGGGAGTTAAATATGGGCTATAAAGTCGCAGTCATGGGCGCCACAGGAAATGTTGGTCGTGAAGTGCTCAATATCTTGGTTGAACGCAATTTTCCAGCGGATGAAGTGATCGCTCTGGCGTCAGCGCGTTCTGCCGGTCGCGAGGTGTCATATGGAGATCAAGACCTTAAAGTCCAAGATCTAGCTAAATTTGATTTTAAGGGCGTAGACATTGTGCTCTCATCGCCTGGTGGAAAAGTATCTGCGGAATATTCCCCAAAGGCTGCGGCGGCTGGTGCGATTGTGGTGGATAATACATCTCATTGGCGCATGGACCCCGAAGTTCCTTTGATTGTCCCAGAGGTAAACCCGCATGCAATCAACGAAATCGGAAAAGGCATTATCGCCAACCCTAATTGTTCAACCATCCAAATGATGGTCGCGCTAAAGCCTCTGCATGACGCCGCCACAATCAAACGTGTCGTCGTCAGCACATATCAATCAACATCCGGTTCAGGTAAAGAAGCGATGGATGAATTGTTTAATCAAACCAAAGGCATCTATGCAAACCAAACACCAACGCCAAGCGTTTACCCGAAGCAGATCGCGTTCAATGCAATCCCGCAAATTGATGTGTTTATGGATGACGGCATGACAAAAGAAGAATGGAAAATGGTTGTTGAGACTAAGAAAATCTTAGATCCGAACATCAAAGTCTGCGCATCATGCGTGCGTATTCCTGCATTCATCGGTCACGCTGAAATGGTCAATGTTGAATTAGAAAATGAATGTACAGCAATCCAAGCAAAAGAATTGTTCCGCAACCAAGAAGGCTTAACGCTTATTGATTTAGAACAAGAAGATCTGGAATATGTCACGCCTGTTGAAATTCAGGGTGAAGACGATGTTTACATCTCACGCGTGCGTGAAGATATTAGCGTCGAAAATGGCCTTAACTTCTGGTGTGTTGCTGATAACCTTAGAAAAGGTGCAGCCTTGAACACTGTGCAAATCGCAGAGTTATTGATCAAAGAGGGCAAGGTTTAATCACCTTGCTAGTAATGCGTGATTGTCACAAATGCTAATCACGCATCAAATCAATACCCATTGATAACATCATTCTGTCAAAAACACCGAATAGGCCGCTATTGGGACGAATTTTATCAATATAAATATCATGCTCATTAAGGTTGTAGGTAGCGGCTTTTTGCGCATCCTTACGAATGGCATCCATATCAAGCCCGTCAATCGCATTCGCATGTATTAGATTAAGTAAGGCTTCTTCATTCGTATCAATAACACCATCTTTTGCCGCCATAAGCCGCGCAAAGTATAACAGTTGAGACCGATATTTTGGATGATTGATATAAGGCAGTAACTCTTCAATCGGCTTCGGGTTGACCATGTCTTCCTCAAGCTTCGTATATTGCTCATCGGTAAACGCAACACGCGAATGGTTCATAAATGAATACATATACGCTTGTTCTTTTTCGCAAAAATCACCATCGACATGTGCCATGGTGATCATGCAACGAAACATGTAAAATTTACCTGTAGAAACAGAGGTCCTCTTCCAATTTTTGTTCAGTCATAAATTATAAATCCTCTTAAGTAAAAAATCGTAAATTATTCGTCCATTAAATTGATATTAACGGACTCCATAACCTTATCATGCGCCTCAAACCAGCTGCCTTTCGGGCGCGCATCCTCGCCAAAGCCATCACAAGTCGATAGATCTTTTTGTAAAGCCTCTCTCGCTTCGGCGCGCATAACATCAATATCCGTGTTAGGCGCAGTATGAGCCTGAATTTTGTTCAAAAGATCCTCTTCATTGGGGTGTTTATGACCGTCTTTATGGGCCATCAAGCGTGCAAAATATAAAAGTTGCGATCGATATTCCGGATCGTCCAGATATGGCAATAAATCAGCAATTTTTTGCGGTGTATCCATATCAGATTCAAGGATCTTATATTGTTCATCAGTCAAATTAACGCGCGAATGATCCATCAGTGAATACATATAACTGCGTTCTTCTTCGCTAAAGATACCGTCCGCATGTGCCATTACGATTAAACAGCGAAACATGTAAAATTTGCCGGTTGAAATACGGTCTTCTTCAAATTTTTGCTCAGACATGATTTATATACTTAAAATAAAGTGTAACCAAATTTGATTATTGCACGAATTTTACTATGTGAATAGAAGGGAGTTCTTATGAACAGAAGGATTTTTTTAACAGGCGTTCTAGCAATAGGGGCAACAGCAGTTGCGGGAAAAACAATGGCGATTGATATTTTTAAAAAAAACAATGTTGACGAAACAAAATCAAAAGATGGTAAGTCCAAAAAGGCTGAGAATTTCCCTTTTCAATTAACCGAACAAGAATGGAAGGATCGCCTAACGCCTGAACAATACCACGTCTTAAGAAAAGCCGGAACAGAGAGATCAGGAACCTCTCCTCTCGATAATGAAAAACGTGACGGCGTTTTCCACTGCGCGGGTTGCGATCATCCATTATTTTCATCAGCCCATAAATTCGACAGCGGCACCGGTTGGCCCAGCTTTTTCCAACCTCTCAATGAAGAGGCATTAGGATTCACAACTGACTATGTTCTCTTATACCCTAGAACAGAAGAGCACTGCGCGAATTGCGGCGGACATTTGGGGCATATATTCAACGACGGACCACCGCCAACCGGCAAAAGACATTGCATTAACGGCGTTGCTTTAAAATTTAAACCCTCTGATAATCAGGAAGGTTAATGGCTTTTAAAAGCACTTTGAATGCGCGCACATATCTCTTCTTGTGCTGAAAAATCATAAACAGCCCGCATGACTTCATCTTCAAAAATAGAAAAATGAAAAAACCTTTCATCATGGTAATCATGCTGAGTCATAAAAATGCTATGAATTTTGTATGGTCTTAAAATTCTTGAATAATCGCGAACGAGATCAATAACCTCATAGCAATGTTTAAAATCTAGAATAAAACGCCCATGTTTATAAGACCACCCATAATCACTGTTGATAAGTAAATCTGAAAATGATTCCGGCAGATAATTTTGATTCAAACACTGACAACTTGCATATGGTGTTTGCATGACTATCTTCCCCCTTTTTAAATTATTATTAACATAATACGTAATTTATAAATTTGTTGCAAATTTTAAAGCCTTAGGCGTTGCATTAAAGGCTTTTCAGGCTATTATTGATGAAAAGAAAAGGCCTAAGAGCGCTAATATGAGCACACATTCACAAGAGACAACAAAAAGACCACTTTCCCCCCACCTCCAAGTCTACAAACTGCCTTATAATGCAATCATGTCGATCACAGGTAGAGCCATAGGCATTGCCCTAGCAATCGCATTATCCGTGATTTTAGTATGGTTCAGCGCAAGTGTCTGGAACCCTGAAATTTACACGACCACAATAGAGTTTTTAAACCAGCCAATCATCAAACAGATCATGACATACAAACTCTTACTAGGTGCATTTGCGGTCTTTTTCTATTTAGGCAACGGTGTGCGCCACGTCTTATGGGATTTGGTGATCGGCGTGAACGTTAAATTTGGCATTTTAACAGGCCACATTACACTCGCTATCGCGGCCATACTGACGATTGGCTTGTGGGCTATCATCACATTTTAAGCAATGAAGAAAGAATTTAAATGTCATTTGCAAATGCACTAAAACATACTTTTACTAACCATGATGGAACGGGCCACAAATTAGCGCATAACATCACAACAATATGTAACATTCCGTTGGCCTTCTGGTTTGTGTGGTCTGTCTTCACATTAAGAAACGCATCCTTCGCAGATTTAGAAAGTTATATGTCACAGCCAATCAATCTGATCGCTGGCGTATTATTCGTGATGTGCGCTCTCAAACATTTTGCACTGGAAATCGAAGTTGTCTTTGAAGATTACATTTCGGCAATTCCCGTCCGTCAATTCGCTATCATTGCGCTTAAAATATTCTTCTTGGTTTTGGGCGTAACGGCAACTATATCATTATTAAAGCTTGGATTATAAAACAGGGTAAATTGAACATGAACGCGTCAGCACAAAAAGTAACAAAAGAATATGAAATCGTTGATCACGAATACGACGTTGTAGTGGTCGGCGCAGGCGGAGCGGGGCTTCGTGCAGGTTTTGGTTGTGCGGAAAAAGGCCTGAAAACAGCGTTAATTTCAAAAGTGTTTCCAACACGCTCTCATACTGTTGCGGCGCAAGGTGGTATTTCCGCCGCACTCGGTAATATGGGCGATGATGACTGGCGCTATCATATGTACGACACCGTTAAGGGCTCTGACTGGCTTGGTGACCAATACGCGATCGAATATATGTGCCGCGAAGCGATCCCCGCGATTATCGAACTTGAACATTACGGCGTGCCATTTTCACGCACAGCCGCAGGAAAAATCTATCAACGTGCATTCGGCGGTATGACAACCGAATACGGTAAGGGAACAGCGCAACGCACGTGTGCCGCAGCCGACCGCACAGGTCACGCAATTTTACATACGCTTTACACACAAGCTTTGAAAAACCAGGCAGAATTTTTCATCGAATACTTCGTGATGGATCTGATTATGTCTGATGACGGACAATGCCTTGGTGTAATGGCTTGGAATCTGGATGATGGAAAAATTCATCGCTTCCGTGCACATCAAACAATCCTCGCAACTGGGGGTTACGGTCGTGCTTATTTCTCATGTACATCGGCGCACACATGTACGGGTGATGGTAATGGCATGGCTGTCCGCGCTGGTCTACCTCTTCAAGATATGGAATTCACGCAATTCCACCCAACAGGAATTTATGGAGCAGGCTGTCTAATCACAGAAGGCGTGCGCGGTGAAGGCGGTATTCTTCGTAACAATGAAGGTGAGCGTTTCATGGAACGTTACGCCCCAAGCGCAAAAGACCTAGCATCTCGTGATGTTGTATCACGCTCAATGACGATCGAAATTAACGAAGGCAGGGGCGTTGGCGAAAATGCAGACCATATCCATCTCGACCTTACGCATTTAGACAGCGATATCATCGCATCACGCCTTCCAGGTATCGCCGAAAGTGCAAAAATCTTCGCTGGCGTTGATGTGCGAAAAGATCCTATTCCTGTTTTGCCAACCGTTCATTACAATATGGGTGGCCTACAGACTAATTACAAAACCGAAGTAATTAATCCAACTAAAAAAGACCCTAACGCTGTTGTACCGGGCCTTATGGCGATTGGCGAAGCTGCATGTGTCTCTGTGCATGGTGCAAACCGCTTAGGCTCTAACTCATTGCTTGATCTGGTTGTTTTTGGCCGCGCCGCGGCAAATCGCTGCGCCGAAACAGTTGAGCCAGGCGCCGCGCATCGTCCGTTTGATGGTGATGATGGTTCAAAATCTCTCGATCGCCTGGATAAAATTCGTAATAACAAAGGTGAAACACGGATATCAGAATTACGCCTTGATATGCAAAAAACAATGCAAGCGCACGCTGCTGTGTTCCGTACCGGTGACTCTCTGAACGAAGGCGTTGAAAAAATTGATAAAATCTTCGCGGGCAAACATGATCTGAACGTCGAAGATAAATCCATGATCTTTAACACCGACCTTGTTGAGGCATTAGAACTCGATAACTTATTAGTTCAAGCTGTCGCATCCATGCATTCCGCAGCTAATCGCGAAGAATCACGCGGTGCGCATGCTCGCGAGGATTTTCCTGATCGTGATGATGAAAAATGGATGAAACATACCGTGATCTGGGTCGATAACAAAGATGGCAAAACCAAAATTGGCGACCGACCGGTTATCCTCAACTCCCTAACCAACGACGTCCAATCCTTCCCGCCAAAGGCGCGGGTTTACTAGTCGAGTTAGCCACCACCACCACCACCGGAAGGAGCCGGTTTACTTAGATCCGCTGCTATCTTAGCGGCAATTTGTCTGTCGATCGCTTCAACAAATAGCTCTAGTTTCGGAACAGCCTCTGGTGAATGCGGTTGGATTATCTCCAAAAGCTGATCTTGCATATCTCTGGCATGTTCAGCCAGTCCAGGATAACCGTTATGCTCATATTTAGCTGCTGCCTCGCTAGACGCTTGTAACAGATGCTGAACATCGTCAAATAAAACGCCCATCTCGTTTTTCGTCAGGGTACGCGGTTCAGGCGTGTTTGTGTTTTCAAGTATAGATGTAAGGCTTCCCATTGCTGTCTGCGCTACTTGTGTTTCTTTCTCATCCGCAAAATAACTTTCCGCCATGTTAAGTCTACCAGCAGCATCAACGGCTTTAACTGTGTCACCAGGTCTACTTCGTGAGGTCATCGTATTTCTTATATTTTGTGCATGGAGTAAAACACTATTTAACTCTTGCGCGTCAGACGGCGTAAGGTTCAAAATCTCATTTAAGCGATCAACACCATGCGCAACACGCTGCATCGTTAATTGCGACTGCGTAATTTTACCGCGCTGTGGAAATGCAATGTGCATCATTGCATAATCTTTAATAAGACCAGTAATATTTGCTGCTTCAATCTCAGCAGTACCAATACGTTCACTGTTAGCTTTGCGTGCAATCGAAAATAATGAACCTTCACGTTTAGGGTCTAAATCTCTAGCTCTGGCGCCGTTTGTAAGTGCGAAATTTTTGATCTCTTCAACAACGCTCTGACGTGAAGCATCACTGTCATCTTTAAGTTTGAACTCCATGCTAAGGGCATCAATATCCAATTTACCATTTTTAGTCCCTAATTTTTGTTTAATCGCTTTTGCTTTACGACCACCTCTACTGTGCAAAGTTGATATGACGCTGCTCAAAGCTTGAACATCACCTAGGAAGTCATCTGTGTCAGGTCCAATCGCTCCAAATTCGCGTAAAGAATCACCAAATGGCAATTTAAACGCCTCAACAACAGGGGCGTGAGATAATGTGTTTGGATCAAAATCTGCTGCAATGGCATCAAATTTAAAGTTAGAATTAAGCGATTTTGCTAAATCCGTTGCAAACGGCCTAATAAATGCACCCGCAACTTCCATGTGTTGATGCAAAGCGAGTGTCGCTCTATCAAAAGTGGCAGTAGCAATAGCAACACGCTCTGTCATTGCTTGTGTCGCTATGGCAGTCATTTTATCAGCTGCGAAGGACATCATGCGCGTCTTCATCAAACCTGATGATGCCGCTTTTTCAAAAAGACCGCGTGGAGTATCGACAAAAGCTTGTGCTGCTGTCTTTTGATCATAAACAGCATTTTCAATATCTGCTTCTAGAGTATATGCAGCCAGCTGAAGGAATTGAATATCCTGTGCAGTAATCTTACTGAAATCTGCTTTGCCTGACTTTTCCGTTTCAATAATACGCTTTACTACATCTTGAACCTGATCCGCATAAATAAGCCCTAAATTATTCTCTGTACCTGGGTTGATGTCGTTAAGCTGTCGTTCTAAAGCATCTGCGCGCGCAGGATTAACCTTGCCAGTCGATAAACGGTGAAGAGCGGCAAAAGCGCCATAAACAACATTTGCATCATTTAAATTCTCTTGCCACTGGCTCGCGTAATGATCAGAATCTTTACTAAGCGAAAATGCATCTCTAAAGGCGTTGTTTTTAAGTTGAATGATTTCAAGCGCTTTGGCTTGATCACTCGTAATGGTGGTTGCCGGTGGAGCTACCTTTTTAGCTTTACCCTTCAGAAGTGAACTTACAACTTCACTGCCAACTTTTAGTGCTTTTCCAAAACCTGTTTGATTATCAGTCATAACATACCCTTTAAATATTTTCCGTAATATATATAAAACAGTGGGCGTTTGTCAAATTTAATTTTCATACTTTCCCCCCTTCACAAAAGCCGCAGGAAAGCTTATTTTAATAAGGTAAGTTCAATAGACAAAAAATGATCAAAAATGGTAGAATTCTCACTTCCGCAAAACTCCAAAGTAATCGACGGCAAAACATATGATGCCGCACAAGATGCTGACAACAAAAAAACCTTGCAGATCTATCGCTGGAATCCGGAAGATGAAGAAAACCCTCGCCTTGACACCTATAAAATTGATTTAGATAAATGCGGTCCGATGGTCCTTGATGCGATCATCCATATTAAGGACACAATCGACCAAACGCTGACCTTCCGTCGTTCATGTCGCGAAGGGATCTGTGGCTCATGCGCGATGAATATTGATGGAACCAATACTTTGGCATGTACTAAAGCTATCTCAGACGTTAAAGGCGATATTAAAATCACGCCGCTTCCCCACATGCCTGTTGTCAAAGATTTGGTACCGGACCTGAACCATGTATACGCCCAGTATAAATCGATTGAACCATGGCTAAAAACCGACAGCCCCGCGCCGGAACGCGAGCGTCTTCAATCGGATGAAAACTCAACTATTCTTAATGGCGCCGATGGAAATGGCCCAGCAGGGTGTATTTTATGCTTCTGTTGTTCAACAAGCTGCCCGTCTTATTGGTGGAATGGTGATAAATTCTTGGGACCAGCTATCCTCCTCCAAGCCTACCGCTGGATCGCCGATAGCCGCGATGATGCGACCGAAGAACGCCTCGATAAACTCGAAGATCCTTTCAAACTCTATCGTTGTCACACGATTATGAACTGTACAAATACATGTCCTAAAGGTTTGAATCCTGCCAAAGCAATCGCAGAAATTAAGAAATTAATGGCTGTCAGGCGTTAAATAACCGCCAAGAATTATTGATTTTGAAATTCCATACGAGTTTCGCAACTCGCGCTCAACATTTGAATATAACCTTTGCGGCCAATTTTAAGGACCTGAAAACAATCTGATTGTCCGAAAATAGGCACGCTATCTACACTTCCATCTGGATTTGGAACCTGCATAAGCCCTGTTTCACTTGAAATAGTTTTAACACTTGCTGTTTTTTCATCTTCAGAGATATCGATGTCTTGAATGCTAATGTCGGTAAAATAATCCTCAACCGCATCTGCGCCTTCTTCAACCTGTTGAATATAATCTTGTTTGCCTAAAACAAGCGATCGTGTCGTTTCTTCCATGCCGGGAACAATAAATACTATGTTCGTTTTAAAGCGGGCTTTTGAATCAATATGTCGATCAAGATATTTACGAATAAATTTAAGATTTTTATTAGAGCTATCTTTCGCCGTCAAAGCAGTCGTGTCTTCAATAAAAGCAGTCACATTATCTTTGGTAAATGATTTGGATCGGTGCTTCCCCGACTGCGCATAGCTATGACAAGCGCTTAATATAAAAAGCGCGCAGATAAAAACACTAGAAATATGGCGGTAAGAAAACCTCATGCTCATGATATATTATGGCTGATAATTATGAAAAGAACCCTAACAAATGCATGCTTAAGACTAGTTACTAATATCAAGCCCGATATCTAGGCCAATCGCACTATGTGTGAGCGCGCCTATCGAAATAAAATCGACACCCGTACGACCAATTTCACTTACATTTTCAAGCGTAATGCCTCCAGATGCTTCAGTGGTAAGGGCGCCATCAATCGCTTTTACAGCCTTTTTTAATGTCGGCGCATCCATATTATCCAGCATAACAACATCCGCTCCGCCATGCTTTAAAACATCATCAAGCTGATCAAGTGTATCAACCTCAATTTCAATCTTCATCATATGACCGCTATGATTTTGTGCATTATCAAGGGCCGCATGAATACCGCCTGCAATGGCGATGTGATTATCCTTAATCAAAATTGCATCATCTAATCCAAAGCGATGGTTAGCACCACCGCCCGCTAGGACCGCATATTTTTGTAATGAGCGTAAACCCGGAAGCGTTTTTCTGGTGCAGCATATCTTCGCATTACTCTCTTTAATCGCATCGACATAACGTGCCGTCAGACTAGCAATGCCCGATAAATGCGTAATGAAATTTAACGCAACACGCTCACCTGCTAAAATCGATTGTGCCGATCCTTGCACCGAAAGGATCTCCTTGTTCTTTAAAACATGCTCACCGCTTGTGACATAACGATGAATGGTAAGGCTAGGATCAACCATTTCGAACACCATCTCCGCAATACGTGTTCCCGCAATCACGCCGCGTTCACGCGCCCGCATAACGGCGGTTGCTGTTGCTTCGGGTGGAATAATATTTTCTGACGTCACATCATTTCCATGCCCTAAATCCTCAAGCAGGGCATTACGAATAATCGGTTCAACAACAAGTGTATGCGGCATTAGCTTAACTCCAACATTCTATCAACGGCGCGTTTTGCCCGTTTTGCAATTTCCGGATCTAAAATTATTTCAGGGCTTAATGTTTGTAAGGATTTTAAAATTTTCGGCAATGAGATGCGTTTCATATGCGGACACATCTGACATGTCCCAAGCATTTGAACACTGGGGTTAGCCGCTGCTAGATTACTACCCATCGAACATTCCGTCATTAATACCGCTTTTGCTGGCTGATGTTCTTTAATATAAGCATCCATTTGCGATGTTGATCCCGTAAAATCAGCTTCCGCCATTACATTTGGCGGACATTCAGGGTGCGCAAGAACAAACGCGTCCTCATGCTCGGCGCGCACACGATGAACATCTTCGGGCGTAAATCGTTCATGCACCATGCATGACCCTTCCCAAATGATAATCTCAATATCCGAACCGCTGGCTTTCATTTCATTGGCAACATTCTTGGCCAGATACTGATCTGGTGCCATGATGATGCGATCATGCCCTTGCTGTTCCAGCTCTTTAATGATTTTAAAGGCGTTAGATGATGTGCAACACACATCACTTTCGGCTTTCACATCCGCAGATGTGTTAACGTAAGTCACCACAGGAACCCCGGGATGTTGCGCTTTTAATAGCTTAAGGTCTTCGCCTGTGATTGATTCCGATAGAGAACACCCCGCATTCATATCGGGCATCAAAATAGTTTTTTCAGGACATAAAATTTTCGACGTTTCCGCCATAAAATGAACACCACATTGCACAATAATATCAGCGTCGCTATCTGCGGCTTTTTGTGCAAGTAATAATGAATCTCCTACAACATCACCGACACCATAAAAAATATCCGGTGTCATATAATTATGCGCCAAGATAACTGCATTTTTCTCTTTTTTAAGGCGATTAATCTCATAAATATAAGGGGCAAGCGTTTTCCAATGCTCCTCGCGATATTGGTGCGAGAGCTTCTCATAAATTGGAGCAGTCGCTTGCGCGATTTCTGGGGTGTATTCCAATGGGCTGGTTGTGCCTTGCATTGCTATGAAATCCTTACCATTAAAGAACCGATATCTTTCATAAATGATACGCATCGGTCAAGCGAAACCCGTCTATATTTATAGGCTTATTATGATATAGCGCATTCCTAAACCATTTAAATCCGCTTTCATATTCTCAAAATTATGTGATATGCCTAGATATATGCCTGATTTATTTGCTGTCCAAAACAATGATGACGATAACAATCGCCCGCTTGCCGACCTATTGCGTCCTCAAACGCTTGAGCAAGTCGTTGGGCAAGACCACCTCATCGGTGAGCAAGGCACGCTCACCCAGATTTTAAATTCAAAAAGGCTCCCATCTACCATATTCTGGGGCCCGCCCGGATGCGGTAAAACAACACTGGCCCGTATTTTAGCGGATCATACCGATCAGCATTTTGAACAAATCTCTGCCATATTTTCCGGCGTCGCCGACCTTAGAAAAGTATTCGAGGCTGCAAAAATCAGAAAACAAAATAACGGCGCTGGTACGCTATTATTCGTCGATGAAATCCACCGCTTCAACAAATCCCAACAAGACGCATTCTTGCCTGTCATGGAAGACGGAACAATCACGCTTATTGGTGCTACAACTGAAAATCCCTCATTCGAACTCAATGCTGCACTTTTGTCGCGCGCACAAGTGTTGGTGCTTAAACGCCTTGATGAAGTTGCGCTAGAAACACTTTTGGTTAAAGCCGAACAAAAAGATGCGCTACCTATCACCACTGGCGCGCGCGAACTTCTTAAAACCTTGGCGGATGGTGATGGACGCTACCTCCTATCAATGGCTGAAAAAATTCAAGGCCAGCCGCAAGATTTAGATGAAGATGCATTGCTCAACATCATTCAACGCCGTGCGCCGATATACGATAAAGGCGATGACACCCACTACAACCTTATTTCTGCCTTTCACAAATCATTACGGGCAAGTGACGCCGACGCGGCGCTTTATTGGATGGCGCGAATGCTCGCGGGCGGAGAAAACCCTGAATATATCCTGCGCCGCATGACATGCGTCGCCAGTGAAGATATATCAAACGCCGACCCGCAAGCACTCCCTCTAGTCATCGCTGCATGGCAAGCTTATGAGCGTTTAGGATTGCCCGAAGGTGAGCTTGCCATGGCCCAAGCATGTACGTATATCGCAACCGCACCAAAATCAAACGCAAGCTATATGGCGCTCAATGCGGCAAAAGCGTTAGCAAAAAAATCCGGCTCTTACGCGCCACCAAAACATGCGATGAACGCACCAACGCAATTAATGCAATCAGAAGGCTACAGCGACGGCTATATCTATGATCACAACACACCCGAAGGCTTCAGTGGCTTATCTTATTTCCCGGAGGAATTGGGGCGGCATGAATTTTACCAGCCCGTTGAACGCGGCTTTGAACGCGACATCAAAAAGCGCTTAGATTATTGGAAAAATCTGCGTACGCATAAATCGTGATGAACCCGCATGAAAAATTTTGAAACATATGTCGGAATAGATTGGTCCGGCGCTAAATCCCCAATCAAAACACCCTCCATTGCGGTTGCAATGTGCCAGCAAGGCAAGTGTGCGCCTCAATTATTATACCCACCTCACAAAGAAAACGCTCAGAATCGAAACCCCCAGAATCGAAACAAAAATAATCGAAACAAAAATAATCGAAACAACTGGAGTCGAAATAACGTTTTTCAATGGATTCAATCGCTTGAGCATAGAACCTTAATCGGCATCGATGCTAACTTCGGATATTCAGAGATAATCGGACAAAAGCAATTTGGAAATAACTATGATTACAATGATTTATGGTGCGCTGTTGAAAGGGAGTCTAAGCGATGTGCGAATTTTTTCGCGGGCGGTTATTGGCAGTCAAATTGTGAATTCTTTTGGACACAGGGAAAAATGCCCCCAAATATGCAATTCCCAAAACGCCAGACAGAAATCATTTGCCGTGAGCGAGGGTTTGGGCATCCTGAAAGCCCGTTTAAATTAATCGGTGCTAAACAGGTCGGGAAGGGTGGTTTGAGCGCAATGCGTATGGCATACGCCTTGAAAGAAAAAATGGGTAATGAAATATGTATTTGGCCGTTTGAACAAGACATCGCCAATAGCGCAAAAATCGTCATAACGGAAATCTTCCCGCGTCAATTTTTAATGCGCTCGGGCCATGGCATCACAAAGGTAAAAACCATTGAAGAACTCAATAATACGCTTATAAAACTAGATTGTAAAAATAAATACGATACGAATTGTTTTAATGATCATGATGCGGATGCTATTGTTTCTGCAGCTGGTCTGCGGATGCTTTGTGGCACTGAAAAAAATATTCCGAAATCAATTTCTCATCCCAAAAGCATCAATAGTTCTGCAATCAAAAGAGAGGGATGGATATTTGGGGTATGAAGCAAACCGAAGGTTTGTTCATAGACTTAAAAAGCAAACCGAAGGTCTTATTTGAAAATGTAAGGCTTTGTTTGATCACTCAAAATGTGTCTAAAATCACAATTCTTTACCATGCTCATTGCGTATCAAATACAGGCCACTAATAATAATCACGCCGGCACCAATCAACATCCAAGTGTCGGGATAATCACCAAATATTAAAATCCCAAATAAGATGGCCCAAATAATTTCTGTGTAAACAATAGGCGTAACAGCAGCGCTATCAGCCGTTTGAAAGGCAACAGATACTAAAATAATACCAGATGACATGAAAATTCCCGAAAGAACAAAAACATGAAAATGCTCTAGGGAAACAGGTGTGAAATTTTGAAAGGCGAGCGGCGACAGCAACAGGCATGTCCCAAAAACAGGATAAAAACCCATCGCCAATAGACTGACATCCTTGAATGATCGCGTAACCAAAAACATCAACGCAATTAATATAGTATTGGCCAAAGGAAGTATCATTAAAACGATATTCGATCCCGCCTGCCATGGCTGAAATGCGATTAAAACACCGCTAAAACCAATTACAATCGATACCCACCGATGCAAACCAATCTTTTCCCCATAAAGCGGCATCGCAATAAGCGCCGCGATAAAAGGCAGAGTAAAAATTGCCGTATAAACATTGGCGATCGGCATAATCGAAAAGCAATAAACAACCGTTACATTGATAACAACATTCAAACCCACGCGTATTGCATGAATTTTTGTATTCTTTTTATCCTTCAAACTGGCTACTCCGCCTAACTTAGGTGAAAACAAAAGCATTAATGCAGAGCCAATAGCGGTAACAAAAACAATGATTTGAAAGATCGAATAACCCTGTTCAGATAACCATTTCACACAAGTATCAGAAAACGCAAACGCCGTATATCCCGCCAATGCGAGAATCATTCCTCTATGCGTCGCGCTTAGATTCGCGGTTAAATGATTGAACATGTTAGAAAAACCCTATAAAAACCTTTTGAAAATTTGTAAGGTAGAACAATGATAAACACAATAGCAGCAATAGCATTAGGCGGCTCAATAGGCGCAGTATTACGCTACCTTACCTATCTCCTAAGCTTAAAGCTTGTTGGTGAGAGCTTCCCGTGGGGAACACTCGTTATCAATATACTAGGTTGTTTTTTAATGGGGGTAGCGGTCTCCGTCTTCGCGAGCATGTGGACACCCCCTGAACAATTACGCGCCTTTCTGATTGCAGGCGTGTTAAGCTCCTTTACAACATTCTCCGCATTTTCGCTTGATGTTATCCATCTGATGGAACGCGAACAATATCTATATATGAGCTTATATTACCTAAGCTCTGTCACTCTCTCGATTGCCGCAATATTACTGGCAATAACTCTTGTTAAAGGCTTCATATCATGAACGAAAAAACATCCGTCCGTCACATCGAAGTCAAACAAGACGACGATGGCCAACGCCTTGATCGCTGGCTTAAAAAAAACGTGCCCGAATTACCGTATACACTTGCACAAAAATTAATGCGTAAAGGGCAAATTCGCATTGGCTCCAAACGGGCGAAAGCCGAAACAAGACTTGAAACGGGCCAAACCGTGCGCATTCCACCGGTTGATGACAAGTCGCAGCCGCAAAAAAACAAACTTACCGATAAAGATAGAGCCTTCATTAAGGATATGATTATCTATGAAGATGCTGATATCTATGCACTGAATAAGCCAAGCGGTATCGCGACCCAAGGCGGCAGCAAGCAAAGCCGCTATATCGATCTCTATCTTGACGCACTCACCAACAAAGACGGCGTTCGCCCGCGCCTCGTTCACCGCCTTGATAAAGACACAAGCGGCATTTTACTACTGGCACGAAACGCCAACACCGCTCGCAAAATGGGTGATGCATTCAAAGGACGAGATATCAAAAAAATATACTGGGCTATCACCTCACCAACCCCCGAAACACCCGAAGGCACTATAAAAGCCCCGCTATCCAAAGCTGGCGGTTCCAATAAGGAACGCATGGTCGTGGATGAAGAAGAAGGCAAAATGGCGATCACTGATTTTGTCACACTCGAAAGCGCGCTCGGCTCTGCGGCTCTTGTCGCATTTTGGCCACGCACCGGCAGAACGCACCAATTACGCGTCCATGCAGAGCTCATCGGCTGCCCGATTGTGGGAGACAAAAAATACAGCCGCTTGCCCGAACAAGAAGAATGGCATGAAGCCCGTCGAAAAGCCGAAGCGGATCTAAAGGGGATGAATCTTGCAAACCGCCTTCACTTGCACGCACGCCGCATTATCATGCCGCACCCATCAAGACATGGCAAAATGTTGGATATCACCGCACCTTTACCACCAGAATTGAAGAAAAGCTGGAAAGCACTCGGTTTTAGCCCTAACCTCAGGGCTGATCCCTTCATTTAAGGTAAAAGGGGGGTGTTAAAAAAGAAAACTGTATCGAGCAAACGCGCCGCCCAGAAGACAAAAAAACAGGGCAAAGCCTGTAAAATATTAAAGGAAAAAACAGATGAAAAAATGGCTTGGACGTCTAGCTAAAATAGGATTTTTCCTCGCTGCTTTCATCGGTGTGGTCGTAACCGTTTTATTCAATATGGGCGGAGATAACGAAACGCTCAAAGGCGCCATCGAAGATTATATCTCAGCAACATCCGGATATGCGGCGAGGATTAGAACATTTAATAAAATGACATTCTTTCCAAATATATCACTCAGCATGAATGATATTGCGTTGGTGAAGCCTAATATGAATGCAATGCAAAAATGGGCAGAAAACGAAGCCCAAAAACCAGACAATGAACGCGGATTTACACCACCACCCATCGAGTTTAATTACCCAGATGGAAAAATCGAACATTTCCAAGTATCTGTTGGATTTTGGGACGCGGCATTTGGTGGCGCGCAAAAAATTAAAAATCTGCAAATACGAAACGCAGAATTTAATGGCGGTGCTATTCATCATAAACCGCTTAACATAGAAAGGCTGGGCATTGATGAAACCGCAGATGGAAAAGCATTTATCGGTTTGAAAGGTAATCTAGGCGAAGACGAGTTTAGCGGTGGTCTTGATATTAAAGCCGTCGGTAGCCAGAAAAAACCGAAATATAAATTAGGCGAAGAGGGAGCTTTTGATTTCACAATCGGAAAGCTTGAAATATCAGGAATTATGCGCCCCCGCAGCTTAGGTGGAATGCATTTGCGTGACGTTCGTGTGATACATAATAAAGAAGAAATCGTAAATGCAACCTTCTCGTTCATCCGTGAAGCCGCAGGCAATATCAAAATGAAAGGCGAGTTTGAAGCAATAGAATTTGGATCAAACGGAACATTTGATTGGAATATTCTTGCGGATAAAAACATGCAAATTGTTGGAGATATAGAGGCCACTTTGATAAATACCGCTGATTTTTCTGAAGGCTCGCGTATTCACAACGCGCTGAATGAGTGGGATCGTATTTTTAAAAATCCAGACATCAAATCAGACAATGATAAAAAAGCCCCTATTCATAACATCAGCGTAAAAGCCGATGCTCTTAAGGCAACATCTAAGACAACCGCCGATTTCGTTGGTGGTGCCACATTCGACAATAATCAGCTTTTATTTCAGTAAATCTCAAAAAGACAACACACCATGAAACGTTTTTACACTCTCGTCTCAACGCAAAAGACCGACCAAGGCTTTTTGATTACGCTTGATGGCCGCCCGGTCAAAACCGCGATGAAGCATGAATTGCTTGCCCCCAATGAAAAACTTGCTAACGCACTTGTAAAAGAATGGGCAGGACAAGAGGATAAAATAATCCCAGATAGCATGCCAATGACGCAAATCTTAAGCACGAAAATTGACCGTGTATCACATGAACGCAACGCCATGCAGGCAGCAATGTTCAAATATTTGGATACTGATCTCCTCTGCTATCGTGCAGATGACCCACCAGAGCTAAAAAATCGTCAAAAAGAGACATGGGATCAATATCTGGATTGGTTCAAATCACACTATGAATATGATTTAAAAACCACATATGGTCTTGCCGCCATCACACAAGAGCAAGGCGCGCATGATAAAATACACAGTGAAATTAAAGCAATGAATGATGATGATTTCACACTTCTTCAATTAATCGTCTCAATATCTGGGTCATTGATATTAGGCTTGGCAGCAATGCATAAAAAAGCAAACGCAGAAGACATTTTTACGGCTATGCGCGTAGAAGAAACATTCAAAGCCGAGATTTATAACGAAGATTTCTATGGCAGCGATCCCGCGCAAGAGGCAAAAGATAAAGCCATTCAAGCCGATCTAAAAGCTACCTTAGAATACCTTAAGATATTGAAATGATTTAAAAATAACTAAAACCAGCTTTTTACATCCGCAAGGCGATAGCCCTTAACCGCGCGACTAACGCCTTTCACAAAACGAAACGCAATATACAAAAGCGGCGGTCCAGCTGCAATGGCAACGGATATCATAAGCGTGTTGTAATTGCTTTGAATAAACGCATCAATACATGGCTTTGCGTAACCATAAAATTCCATGTAAGCCATCGCCTCAACTTCCTCAAGGCTTTTACCTGCAAGCGTCTCCGCACATGGATTAAAAGCAACATAATCAATCTCTTGCAACATATAAAACGAAGCACAAACAGTTGTGATTAATGACATCAATGCACCAATCCAAAGCGATCGAATAATAAAAACCATGTGATTATGCACAAGGCTATGTTCATCCTCACGCTTGCGAATAAAATAAGCAGCAATCAACAAAACGGTGAAAAAGAGCAGGCAAATAATCGCCGCGCTTAGCATCGGCACAACCGAAAGCGCAATCGCAACACCAAAGAGGGCATAAATATTATAAAGAATTTTCTGTTCTGGATTAGTTTTAGTATCTTGAAAGGCCATGTCATCGTCTCCCGAATAATTTTTCAATATCCGCCAAAGACAGAGTAATCGACGTTGGTCGCCCGTGATTACATTGCCCTGATAATGGCGTGTCTTCCATCTGCCGCAAAAGCGCATTCATCTCATCAACATTCATGCGCCGCCCTGAACGTACCGATCCATGACAAGCCATTGTCGATAAAATATCATTTAATCGCTCTTGCAAACCTTGCGCGGTATCTCGTTCGGTAATTTCATCAGCCAAATCGCGTATCAAGCGCTCAATATTAGGCTTATGCCCCAAAAGAGACGGGATAGCCTGCACAGCGATAGCGCCACTCCCAAAAGGCTCAATCTCTAACCCTAATTTCGCCAAATCACTCTGAAACCCTATCAATCGCTCGGCTTCATTCTCTTCTAGCTGAATAATTTCCGGCGATAACAAACCTTGTTTTTCAATCCCACAATCTTCAACCTGCGCTTTAAAGCGTTCATAAACCAAACGCTCATGCGCAGCATGCTGATCAACAATCACAATACCCTCTTGTGTTTGTGCGATAATATAATTTTCATGGTACTGCGCACGCGCCGCCCCTAATGGAAAATTTTGATCCTGCTCAGATAAAAGGTGAGGCTCCATTGGCAAATCTGCTCGCGCAACTGGTGCGCTATCCCCAAGAAGCGATCCTTGCGGCGCATACATCTCTTGTACATTGTCTGCTAAAGCCTGCGAAGGGGAATATAGCGCACTGCCATCCGCGTAATGACGAGGCACAGCCGGCGATGCCCCTCGGTGATGCGGCATGCGTAATGGACGCATCCCATCATTAGCCGTCTCAAATTTATTAAGCGCAGCATGAGAAACACTTGATGATGTACGTGTACCATGCGCATGCAATGCATGCTTAAGCGCAGAAATAATCAACCCGCGCACCAACCCAGGATCTTGAAAACGCACTTCTGCTTTTGCTGGATGCACATTGACATCCACAAGCGTCGGCGGCACCTCCAAAAACAAAGCCAACATAGGATGACGCCCACTATGCAGCACATCGGCATAAGCCGCCCTAACACACCCATGCAAAAGCTTATCGCGAACAGGGCGACCATTCACAAATAAATACTGATATTGCGATGTTCCGCGATGCAATGTCGGTAATCCCGCAAAACCATTAAGCTTAATACCCTCTCGCTCGGCTACGATTTCAATGGCATTCTCACCAAATTCCCGCCCCAATATCTTCGCAAGGCGGCTTTGTGAATCAAGAACAGCAGGTGTATAAAAACTCTCTTTCCCATTATGTATAAGGCGAAAGGCAACATTTGAATTTGCCATAGAAAGGCGCGTCAGCGTGTCTTTAATCGCCATAAATTCCGCACGCTCAGATTTCATAAATTTAAGGCGTGCAGGCGTCGCATAAAACAAATCACGCACTTCAATTTGCGTACCTTTAGGATGTGAAGAGGGAATGGCGTCACCCTTTTTCCCGCCATCCACCTGAAGTGACCAAGCCTCATCATCATTGTGTGAACGTGTCGCAATCATCAATCGAGACACCGAAGCAATCGATGCAAGGGCTTCCCCGCGAAACCCCATATGCTGAATATCAAGAAGATCATCGCCTTTAAGCTTGGATGTTGCGTGCCGATCGACTGACGCAATGAGCTCATCACGGCTCATCCCAGATCCATTGTCACTAACAATAATTTGGCTTTTCCCACCATCACAAATTGTAACATCAATGCTGCTGGCCCCGGCATCAATGGCATTTTCAACCAATTCTTTAACAGCCGCAAACGGGCGTTCAATCACTTCACCGGCTGCAATTTGGTTGATGAGGGTTTCTGGCAAATATCGTATACGCATATAATAAACATAGCGTCTCATCGAAAAAGAGTCAGTAAACAGAGCGCGTAAAACAAGCTCATCGGTGGATAATTTAAAACATTAGGTTAGTGTGGTGCCTTCTAGCTTTGCGCCATCCATATTCGCGTCATCCAAAATCGCACCCGTTAAATCGGCGCGCCGCAAATCTGCACCTTTTAAATTCGCATAGCTCAAGTCAACACCCATTAAAATACAATCACGTAAATCCGCGGCCTCAAAATTGGCGTATTTCATGATCGATCCGCTCATATCAACCCGTTTAAGTCGACTCTCAGTGCCATCTTTTTTAAACTCAAGCGGACAAAGTTTCGCGCCTTTAAAATTTGCACGCGTTAATACTGCATACTTAAAACGAGAACCACGCAAATCCGCTCCGCCAAGATTACAATCACGGAAATCCGCACGATCAAAATTAGCTGATTGCATTTCAGCTTGTCGTAAATCTTGGCCAATGAAAACGCCGCCTGATGCGTCAATAGCCGTTAACGGGAATTTGCGAAGATCTAAAACATCGCGCAAATCATAATCACTCAGATCCAGCTTACGACCAGAACGTCCAGCAGTAGATACCCAAAGCGTATGTTCTTCCAATAATTCGGCTAGACCCTTACCCAAATTTTCAAGTTTATTACCCATATCGGTTTCAGTAATGGCGCCATGTTGAATCATACCCTGGTCTTCAACATCCGCTAAAATCGCGCCTGTCATAACAGAATCGCGCATATTCGCATGACTCAAATCCGCACCTGTCATGTCGGCTTCGGCCAAATTCGCACCAACAAAATTGGCACCACCCAAATCAGTATCGGTAAGTACAACGCCAGTTAAATCGGCATCTGAAAAATCGGCATGATTCGCCTGAACACCGCCCATATTTGTATCTTTAAGCTTAGCACCGCAAAACACAGTTTTAGCACCAACAACACCCCCCGATCGCACTTGATCTTCCAATGTCCCATCATCAGCACGCCGCATTACTTTACCTTCACGCATATCGGCATCCGTCAAATCCGCGCCCGTTAAATCCGCCCCGCTAACAAACGCCCCACGAAAATCCGCACGGCTTAAATTAGCATTTCGCATATTGGCATTTCGCATGTCGCATGCAAAAAAGTTTGCAGATTTAAAATCACCATTGGAGAGATCGGAGTCACGAAAAAGAGAAGCAGTAAAATCAGCTTGTGAAAAATCTTTGCCGTAAAAATTTAGACCTGAAAGATCACGATACTGCAAAACGGCCCGTGCACCGCCCATCTCACCATTAAGATACATGCGATGCTTTTTCTCAGCGACATTTAACGACTGCTGGGTCATTGGTTTTACTATAGTTGGATCTGGTTCGCTTGTTTGCATGCGTTGTCCCTATGATGACCGTCAAAACGGTATGATTTACGCAGCATTAGATTCTACTATAACGCATGCTGCGCTAAGATTTTATGAATTTTTCTAAAATATGCTCCATAAGGGCCGACGTAGAAGCACCCAATGTCTCCGGCACAACCCCCTCCGCCAAAGATTGCGTCAGCGGCTCCGCCAATTTTTTACCAAGCTCAACGCCCCATTGATCAAAACTATTCAAGTTCCAAATAATACCTTGAACAAAAATTTTATGCTCATACAGCGCCATCAACATGCCCAAATGGTAAGCATCTAAACGATCAAGAAGCAGCGTAGAGCTAGGGCGACTGCCTGTGAAATGGCGATGCGGCTCTTCTTCATTCACGCTTCCATGGACAAACGCTTGTGACTGCGCAAGTACATTACCAAGCAAATTATAATGATGCTGATCGAGTGAATGATTAGGCGTAATAAAGGCGATAAAATCCGCTGGTACAATATGCGTGCCTTGGTGAAGTAATTGAAAAAACGCATGTTGAGCATTCGTCCCGGGTTCCCCAAATATGGCGGGACCCGTCGCATAATCGACATTGTGACCGTCACGTGTAACCGATTTGCCATTCGATTCCATATCCAGCTGTTGGATATAGGCCGTAAAACGCCTCAGATTTCTGGTGTAGGGCAAAATACAATGCGTATGATGACCTTCAAAATTATTATACCAAACCCCTAAAAGCGCCATAATCATAGGAATATTATTATCGATTGGCGCGTCTTTGAAATGCATATCCATGGCATGGGCACCATCTAAAAATGATTGAAACCCTTCAAACCCCAACGCAATAGCAATCGGCAAACCAATCGCGCTCCACACACTAAAACGTCCACCAATCCAATCACGCAATGGCAAGATATGATCTTCTAAAATTCCAAAATCTGCCGCGGCTTCGATATTATTTGTGATTGCGTAAAAATGATCTTTGATCGCGCTCTCATTATACTCTTTCGAAAACCAAGCACGAACAGTACGAGCATTCGTCATCGTTTCTAATGTGCCAAAGCTTTTTGAGGAAACAATAAAAACCGTATTCTCAGGTTTTATTTGTTTCAAGAGTTGCGAAACGCCATACCCATCAATATTAGCTAAAAAGTGAACCCTTGGTCCGGTGTGATGATCTGTTAAGGCATCACAAACAAAATGCGCCCCTAAATCGGATCCGCCAACACCAATATTAACAACATCGGTAATAGCCTCATTATTGCGTATATTATCTGTGATCGATTGAATAGATAGGAGCGTATCACTCACAAATTGTGAAATATTCTCCCCATCAACCATAAGGCTTTTTGCAACGGAACCCCGCAGCGCAGTATGCAGCGCGGCACGTTTTTCGGAAACATTAATCGTATCTCCGTCAAACATACGATCACGCCAAGTTTCCACCTCTCGCGCTTTGGCTAAATCAAACAAAAGCGCCATAGTCTCATGCGACGCATGATGTTTGGAATAATCAAAAAATACACCATCAAAGCTAGTGTGGAAGCTATCAAAACGATCTTCACTTTTCTTAAAGAGCGACAAAATACTGACATCTTTAATGTTGTCGGCATGATCAACCAACGCTTGCCACTCGGGAAGCTGTGTGACGCTATCACTCGACATTTGTAAGCGCCTCAACCGATTGAATCTCACCAAGCCATGACAAAGCATCACCTTCGGGCTGCCCAACTAGAACGCTAACAAAGCCGTTAGGATCTAAAATACGTTTCGAAACTGCGGCAATATCCTCTAATGTCATCGCTTTGATCGCTGCTTCTCTTTGATCTAGATAATCAATCGGTAAATTATCGCGCATCAAGGAAACCATCAAACCCGAAATACGATCAGTCGATGTTAAAGATAATGGTAACGAGCCAATTAAATAAGATTTCGCATCATTAAGCTCTTCTTGCGTAATACCTTTATCGCGCATTTTGGCAAATTCTGTTTGTATAGCCGCAAGCATTTTTGGAACATTTTCATTCTTGGTTGATGTCGAAACGCTCATTGCTTTCAATGCCTTAAGACCGTAAAAAGAAGAATAAATACCATAGGTAAGCCCCTGTTTCTCACGAATTTCTTCGGTTAAGCGAGATCCAAAACCAGATGACCCAAGCACGAAATTCATAACTTGCGCCGCGTGATAATCGGGATCATCACGTCCAATCCCCGGCTGCATCATTTCAATAATTGTTTGCGGGATATCTTTCTCATAAATTGAAATTGTTCCTACATTCTGAAGCTTTAAGGACTCAACCTCTGGGGTATCTACATCGGCAAGCCCTGCGAAAACATTGTCTAAAACGGTCTTTAAACGCTCCGCATTAATGTCTCCTGAAACAGCCACCACAAGGTTATTCTTACCCAAATGCTTGCGATGAAATTGATGCAAATCATCGGACGTTATCGCATCCAAACTAGAGAGCGTGCCCCCACTATTGCGGGCATAAGGATGCCCCGAAAACGCTTTATCATTAAGGATGCGCGCTGCAATCCAGTCAGGGTTTGATAGGGAGCTGCGAATACGGCTCTGATTGGATTGGCGCATTCGTTGAACTGGCTCTTCATCAAAGCGCGGACGCATAATCGCCATCTCAAGCAGGTTAAACGCGCGAATAGAATTTTTAGTCAGGGTCTTAAGCGAACCACCAAAATGATCACGACTAGAATTAAAAGACAGGCTTATCGATAAATCCTGCAACTCTTTCTGAAAAGCTTGAGAGTCCAGATCATCCGCCCCTTCATCCATAGTATTGGATAAAAGCTGGGCTAACCCTTGCTTCTCATCCGGATCATTAACCGCCCCCGCGCCAACAAAGGCAAACTGCATAGAGATAACCGGCACACTATTATCTTCAACAAGCCACGCCGTAATGCCCTTTTGGGTTGTAATCTGTTGAATCTCAAGAAGGCTTTTCCGATCTTCGGCAAATGACGAGGAAACACCAAAGGTAAAGCCGCATAATAAGAATAATAAAAAGACGTTAAAATGCTTCATTCTGCAACCTCCTTAGCAGCGTTATCTTGCTTGTCTGCTTTTTTTAAAGGCAGTAAAATTCCACTGACAGGTGGAATATCAGGCGGCGATTCAGGATTGAGGTAAAGTGCCGCAACCTCTTGTATTTGATCCGCTGTCACATTATTAATCTGCGATGGCCACGTCTCAATATCATTAAGCGTTGATCCCGTAGATAACCCAAAACCAATCACCATCGCAGGACCGCTAACACTATCACGTGCATATATGGCAGCGTCTTGCATGCGCGTTTTGGCATCAACAAGTTCCTGCGCATTCACACCATCCTTGATGACTGTAATTAATTCTTCCTGCAACGCCGTTTCAATGGTGTCCACATCAACCCCTGGCAACGGGTTCGCATACACCCACAAACTACTGTCATCAAAAGAATTAGGACGGTAAGAAAGCCCAGCACTACTGGCAATTTTCTGATCAACAACAAGCGATTTATATAACCGCGACGTCGCGCCCCCACCCATGATTTCCTGTAAAACCTGTAAAGCCAGAGCATGCTCTTTATTTTGGCGGTAACTGGCAACACGATAAAGTGTCTGAAACACAGACTCACGAATAACCGGATGCGTTAGCGTCACAACGGTTTTTGAATTCATAATCGGCGATTGGGTACGTTCACGTTTTGGAATATTATCATGACTTGGAATTTGTCCGTAAATGTCACGCGCCAGTGTAAAAACGTCATCAGGCGTAACATCCCCTGCGACAATCAAAATCGCATTATTGGGCCCATACCATGTATCGTAAAATACTTTTAAGGAGTCCCAATCAAGCGTTTCCATTTCATGATACCACCCAATAACTGGCGTTCCATATGGGTGATTAACATAGGCCGCCGCCGCCATTTGTTCACCAAATCGCCCGCGCGGATCATTGTCGGTGCGTTGGCGGCGCTCTTCCAAAATCACCAAACGTTCTGAATCTACATCTTCCAAGGGCGGTTTAGCACCACGCATACGTCCTGCTTCCATACGCATGACTTGTTCCAAAGCATCCGCTGGAACTGATTGGAAATAAGCCGTGAAATCTTGCCCCGTAAAGGCGTTATCGTTACCGCCCATACGCCGCACAATTTTAGAAAACTCACCAGGTGCTAACGGATCACCACCAATAACATCTGACCCTTTAAACAATAAATGTTCTAAAAAATGCGCCGCTCCAGAATGGCCTTGTACCTCATCCGCCGCGCCAACTTTATACCAAACCATATGCGTCACTACGGGTGCACGGTTGTTAGGAATAACAACAACTTGCATACCATTATCCAAAAAAATTTCAGACGCATTAAAAACTTTATCTTGCGCTGTCGCAGACAGGCTAAATAGCAAAACAAAGATCATGGATAAAAGAGAAGGTGCAAATCGCAACATAGAACTATCCTAACAGGCTGTTGAATTGTTTATTCTTCGATAGAGGGGGTTTCCCCCTCTGTAACTGGCTTACCTGATGCTGCATTCTCTTTAAGACGCTCTGCTTCAGCCTTAGCATCAACAACTGATGCTGATGCTTGGTCATCACCGCCAACAGCGCCCAACAACTTTTTAATAACAGGCTTGTTGCGTTCAGATAAATCAACGGTTTCCTCATCTACGCGACGGCGTATATTTGGATCAGCTTCGCGGCTGCCTGCACGGGACAAAAGGGCTGCCTCGCCGGATGTCGGAGCTGCCGGTGCATCGCTCACTGCATCTTGCCCAAAAACGGTGCTTGCAGCTTCATTCACTGAAACTTGCTCTTGCGGTCTCTGAGCACCAGGCCTCGGCGGCCTTAGAACATAACTAGGCGGCAGAGATAAAGGCGCTCTTTTAACCACTTTAAACTCGTCAGGAACCTGTTTATTAAGGCCCAACGTGTCTTTAGTAGAGCTACATGCAGCTAAACTGCAAACACATAAAATACTGAGTACGATTCTTCTTTTCATAGTTATAGTCATACGAAATTCATACGCGTCATTGAAGGTTTTTCTCAAATAAAAATGCATATATCATCAAGATAAATACACCAATCACAATCGCGCTGTCAGCAATGTTAAATGCAGGCCAGTGGAAGCCAAATATATGAAAATCCAAAAAGTCGAAAACGGCGCCAAATCGAAAACGATCAAAAACATTGCCAATCGCGCCACCAATAACCATTGCAATCCCTAATCGATTGACGGGATCTTGCGTATTAAACATCCAAATAAAAAAGCCGATTGATATGATAATAGACAGCGCGATGAGAATATAGGGACCATAATCCAAATTATTGCTAAACATTCCAAAGCTAACCCCTTGGTTCCATACAACAACAAAATTAAAGAACGGCAAAATTTCATGAACAACGTAGGGCAGGCGTTCTGGGGCGTGGGCAAACCATTCAACCAAACCGCGTGCGCGCGTATCAAGCGGATAAAGCGGCCGCAATAGAAACTCCATCGCTGCCCATTTTGTAATCTGATCGGCAACAATAATAAAGA
Source organism: Bdellovibrionales bacterium (assembly GCA_045106175.1). Classification (GTDB taxonomy): domain Bacteria; phylum Pseudomonadota; class Alphaproteobacteria; order Micavibrionales; family Micavibrionaceae; genus TMED27. The sequence goes on along the minus strand of JBGCEF010000048.1, from coordinate 8,052 downwards.
GCGCAATGTATAGTGTTTTCAAAACTGACATATCAAATTATAAAAAACGCTTTTATCCTCTTTATCAATCCCTTAAATCGAGTTATACGGTTGATCAATGAAAGTTATTACGGATATAAACGCAAATTCAATGAAGGGCAGTGTTGTCGTCCTCGGCAATTTTGACGGTGTTCATCGTGGGCATTGCGAACTTTTAAAAAAAGGGCGTGAGATTGCTGATCAAAAAAACGTACCGTTATCGGTTCTAACGTTTGAGCCGCATCCGCGCAGGCTGTTTCGTCCTGATGATCCGCCATTTCGCATTACACCATCCGCATTAAAATTAGAGCGGCTGGAACACAATAACGTGGATTTGGTATTCTCTCTCGATTTTGACTGGGATTTTGCAAGCCAATCTTTCGAAGATTTTATTCAAAACATTATTAAGGATTCAATCGCACCTGCACATATTGTTGTTGGATATGACTTTTATTTTGGCCAACTTAGAAAAGGGCAGCCAAAAGATTTTATTGCGGCTGGTTTTGAAACAACCATCATGAATGAAATCCGCGAGGATAATGAAAAACTCTCAAGCAGCCGTGTTCGGGCCGCTCTGCGTCATGGTAAGATTGATGAAGCCAATACGCTTTTAGGATGGGAGTGGGAAATCCGCGGAGAAATTGTTAAGGGCGATCAAAGAGGCAGAGAGCTCGGCTACCCAACCGCAAACGTTCAACTACATGACACAACACATCCTGCCTATGGTGTCTATGCAACATGGGCCCGAATACAAGGAGAGGATGAGTGGCGCGCATCTGCTACAAATATTGGTATCCGGCCAATGTTTGAAACCCCCGAAGCTTTAATGGAGACATTCATCTTTGATTTTGATCGTGAAATTTATGGTAAAATTTTACATGTAAAACCTGTCACCCGCATGCGCGGCGAAGCTAAATTCGACAGCCTCGATGACCTAATAAAACAAATGGCAAAGGATTGTGAGCAAGCCAAAACTATACTAAAATCCTAAAAATGGATATATTTCTCACGCTTTTCACAAATCTCATCCCCCTCTACATTCTGATCGCATTAGGTTTTATTGCAGGACGTTTCTTAAACGTTGACCGCGAAAGCGTCGCTAATCTTGTCATCTATCTCTGCTTACCAATCGTAGTCTTTGGCTTTGTTGTGAATCTGGAGTTTCATCCATCTTATGTAATTTTACCAATCATCGTCATCGTCGTATGCTCCGTCGTCGGCGGAGCAACCTATTTATTAGGGCAAAAAATATTCGGCGATAATCGCGCTAACCTTTTAAGCATGTGTACATCCATGCCAAATTCCGGATATTTCGGCTTGCCGCTAGTTATTTTATTATTCAAAGAACAGCCACAATGGGTGGGTGTTTACATGTTTATGATGCTGGGCGTTACAGTATACGACTCAACGATAGGGTATTACATCGCCGCCCGCGGATCATTCAGTGTCCGTGACAGCCTCATAAAATTGGTCAAATTTCCGGCAATTTACGCAGTCTCACTTGCGCTTATTTTGAATTTAATGAGCGTAGAAATGCCCGAAGTCTTCCAAACATATTGGACGCATTTTAAAGGTGCTTACGTCGTGATGGGCATGATGATTATCGGCGCAGCCCTCAGCAAAGTGGATCGCTTAGTTTTTGGTCCGCGTTTTTTAAGTATTGTCTGCGCAGGTAAATTTGTTCTTTGGCCTGTAACAATGGGATTACTAACATTACTTGATATGCATTTTTTGCATATTTTTAATGCCGAAATCTATAAATTAATGCTTATCATTTCAATCGTCCCACCAGCTGCAAATATTGCCGCTTTCGCCGCGCAACTAAACGTACAGCCGGAAAAAGCGGCAACAACCGTTTTGATGTGTACGATTTTAGCGCTCTTTTATATTCCATTTATTATAATGATTTCAGGTATTTAAAAGAAAATCCTGTTGTAAAAGAAACATTCCACCTTAAGCTATGCATTTTTTGCTTGACCTGAGTCACGAATAAGATCATATTCGCGCAGTTTTTAGGTATTAAAAGCTATAATTTTTGGATTTAAGGGAAGTAAAAAAGACATGAGTTTTGTGGAAACATGGCATGATGCGCAGATTAGAATGCTTGGAGAAATGGCAGCAATATCGCGCCAATTTGAACAGCATTACGGAGCGCATGTAGTCGCAGCAGTCTTAATACAAGCAAAAGAACAGGGAAAAATTCCCAGTGACCCACAAGATTTTGGTGCTTTGTTCAAAGACGTGCAGCCTGAACCTAAGATAGTTGATTTAGATGAGCACCGTGTTGATCAAACACTCGATCACGAACAAACACCATTTTATAGAGCAGTAGGATAAAAAACATGGCAAATGATTTAGCAATAAAAGATATGGAGCCTGCAAGAGCATCGCTTGTTAGAAGAGTTCTGGATCTCTCTGCAGGTTTTAAAGTTGGCGCAGATGTAATTCTACTAAGACCAGAAGGGACTGATCCGTCCACCTCGGAAATTTTTGACGCCAAGGCGCGTGGTCCAAGAACATTGGAAGAAGCTGCGCAGGTAAACGAAGCCGCAGCAAAATATTTAGCAGATTTGCAAAAACAGCAGCCTGAGTTCGCAGCGCGTGCAAAAGCGCAAGAAAAGAGCGAAGTAGATATGGCTTTCGCAACTGACATGCTGAGAGGGATCTCAAATATTCAAGAAATGCGTAAGGAAGCAGATCTACCTGATATCACGTTAGATCAAGGTGGAACACTTGCAGAAAGATTTGAGCAATATGTTGCAATACATAGCCAAGATCTAATTGCCCGTCGCGGAGGTAAGAAAATTCCAGCGACTGCTGATTATCTAGAGATAGCAAAGCCATCTGAAGCGGTCGTAGAGGCAGTGGATGCGGAAAGAAAAGAACGAAATATCTTCGATCCTGCACGAACATTAGGCTAATCTCCATCTTGCACTCAACGTGCTTTTGCATCATATTGCATTGCCATGAGTGATAGCGATCCTAAAGACCAAAATAAAGATAAATACAAAGACACTGTTTTTTTGCCGAAAACGGATTTCCCTATGCGCGGAAGCTTGCCGCAAAAAGAACCGGAAACCCTTAAAAAATGGCAAGAAGAAAAGCTGTATGAAAAAATTCGTGCGGCATCAAAAGATAAGCCAAAATGGATTTTGCATGACGGTCCAGCCTATGCCAACGGCAACATCCATATGGGCCACGCCCTAAATAAAATCCTGAAAGATGTCACGATTAAATCATACGCGATGCTTGGCTACGATACGCCCTACATTCCCGGCTCCGACTGTCACGGGCTGCCGATTGAATGGAAAGTCGAAGAAAAATACCGTGAGCAAGGCAAAACCAAAGATGATATCGACCCCATAGAATTGCGCGCGGAATGTCGCACATTCGCAAAGCAATGGAGCGAAAAGCAAGGCGAACAAACGCAGCGCCTCGGCGTTTTGGGGCGCTGGGATAACCCTTACATGACGATGGCCAATAAATCCGAAGGGATTATCTGTCGTGAAATTCACAAATTCGTCAAAAATGGCGACTTATATAAGGGGTCAAAACCCGTTATGTGGTCGGTCGTCGAACAAACCGCTCTCGCCGAAGCCGAAGTGGAATATAAAGAACATAAATCTATAACAATCTGGGTACGATTCCCCGTAAAACAAGCTTCAAATCCAATGCTTGAAGGCGCAGATATCGTCATCTGGACCACAACACCTTGGACCATTCCCTCCAACAAAGCGCTCGCATATGGCGAGAATATTGAATACGGAATCTACGAATTTGACGGGGAGAACGGCAAAGAAAAAATCGTCCTCGCAACGTCTTTGGCAGATAGCGTTTTTGAAGCTGCAAAAAGAGAAGATCGCGATCTCATCGGCACACTAACCGGCAAAGAACTCGCCGGTACAATTTGCGCACACCCTTTCAATGGTCAAGGCTACGATGAAGACCGCCCACTTCTCGCTGCTGATTTCGTCACTGATGACGCTGGAACAGGCTTCGTTCATATCGCGCCCAGCCATGGTGAAGATGACTTTTTCTTATGGCTTGAGCATTTCGGCGCTGGTGATGTGCCAGATAATGTTAGCGATGACGGAAAATTTCGCGACCATGTACCACTCTTTGCAGACTTAGAAGTCTACACACAAAAAGGTGAAATGGGCGGCGGTAATTTCGCTGTTCTGAAGTCATTAGCTGAAGCAGGAAAGCTTCTCGCTAAGGGCTCTGTGCGTCACGAATACCCTCATTCTTGGCGCTCCAGCGCGCCGCTGATTTATCGCACAACGCCGCAATGGTTTATCTCAATGAATGAGAATAACTTGCGCGAAAAAGCTTTGAAAGAAATCGAAAGAACCAAATGGATTCCCGCAAAAGGCGAAGCCCGCATTACATCCATGATTAAAAACCGTCCCGATTGGTGTATCTCACGCCAACGTGTTTGGGGCGTGCCGATTGCATTATTCGTTCATAAAGAAACCGATGAAATCCTCAATGATGAAGCTGTATTAGATCGCATCGCCAACATCTTCGAAGAAGAAGGCGCGGATGCATGGTGGAATCGCCCATCCAGTGACTTTTTAGGAAATAGTTATAATCCCGATGATTACAATCAAATCTTTGATACCGCAGATGTCTGGTTCGACTCCGCTTCAACACATGCCTTAGTCCTTGAACAAGAAGAAGGCCATCACAGCCCCGCTGATTTATACTTAGAAGGGTCGGATCAACATCGCGGCTGGTTCCACTCATCACTTTTGGAATCGGTCGGTACTCGTGATCGCGCCCCATACAAATCTGTCTTAACGCATGGCTTTGTTCTAGATGAAAAGGGCTATAAAATGTCCAAATCTAAGGGCAATGTTGTCGATCCCATAAAGATGATGGGGCAATATGGCGCGGATATTTTGCGCCTATGGGCCATGACATCTGATTTTTCCGAAGATATTCGTATCGGTAAAGACAGTCTAAAGAATACGGGGGACTTATATCGCCGTATCCGCAATACACTCCGCTTTTTATTAGGGGCGTTAGATGGTTTTACCAAAGAGGAAATGGTCGAAGATTCCTTCGAAGACCCGTCTAAAATCCCTGAATTGGAACAGCTTGTTCTGCATCAACTGTATGAAATGGATAAAAAGGTCCGCGGCCATATCGAAAATTTTGAATTCATGAAGTTAACAAAGGCGCTACACGATTTTTGTAATGAAAATTTATCCGCGTTTTACTTCGATATCCGCAAAGACAGCCTCTATTGCGACGCGCCGGATGATGTACAACGTAAAATCACGCGCTCTGTCATGGCAACCATATATAACTGCCTCACGGCTTGGCTTGCTCCAACGTTGGCTTTTACCGCTGAAGAAGCATGGAGCCACAGGCCAAAAGGCGTTTTTGAAGACCAAAAATCGGTCCATTTACGCGAATTCCCAACAATACCCGAAAGCTGGCACAACCCTGCCTTGGCAGGAAAATGGTTTGCCATTCGTGAGTTAAGAGAACGTGTTCTGGCAAAAATTGAACCACTTCGCGCAGAGAAGGTGCTTGGATCTTCGCTTGAGGCGAAGGTTATTCTAAACCTTGATAAAAGCATGGCTCACGCTGCCCATGAAACGGATTTAGATGATTTGTTCATCGTATCCCAAGTGGAAAGCAGAGTGATTGAAAAGGGAAGCGTAACAACAATATCTATTGAAAAAGCAGATGGTCAAAAATGCCTGCGCTGCTGGAAGGTACTTCCCGAAGTTATCCATAATGACGGAATTTGCAATCGCTGCACAAGCGCCGTTAAAACAATTCAGGTCAAAGCGGCTTAACGTTCATTTGCAGGAACTTTAAACGCGTCGTTAACGCTGAAATCAGGATGGTTTTCTGGCGCCTCATACATATCGTGCATTAAACGAAATAACCCGTCTCTAGTCTTTGTTTTGGTTAATGCAACTTTCGCATTGTCTGGAAATTTTTTCTCAAGCCGCTGAATAACTTCCAAAGCTTGCGCCATAAATTCTCTCCTGCTCAGAAGGTTTTCTGGCATAAGCTTCCATGAAGTTTCATCCATATTTCTAAGGCTTTTCACAAATTTTTTGTAATCTGATAATGATATCTCTGGCGGTATTTCCGCCTTAATATCCCATTTGTTCGCAGCACATATCGCTTTGTTAATATTACGAAATGTACCGCCACTTAAAAACAAAGTATCAATTTTTTTAAAACGTTTAGGAAGCGCCTTTGCGGTCTGTTTAACAAAATCCCTCGGTGCATCTGCGGTGCTAATTGACCCTGTACCCATTTCCAAGCTTATTGTGTCTTCCAGCTGACCATTTTTTAAAATCGCAAACTCAGTGGAGCCACCGCCCATATCAACAAGAACACCATTAGCCTTTGGATAGAACATGGTAAGGCCATACGCAGACAGCGTCGCCTCGACATCGCCATTAACAATCTCAAATTCAATTTCATCGCCAACTTCATCCGCGATAGCGGCTAAAATATCCTCAGCATTCGCCGCATCACGAAGAGCCGCCGTGCCAATCGCCTGAAATGCAATCCGATTGCCGCGATGTTTAAGGTCATTAATAAAACCTTTGATGAAATGAAGCTGTCTTTTGATTTCACGGATTGAACTAGGCCGTATGTCCCCACGCATACCATCTTTACCACGTGTACGAATATCTTCGGAATTCGGCAGTGTGATTTTGATTTTATCAAACTCACTTGATTTTTGATTGTATTTTTCGGCTTCACGAATTTCAAACGTAAAGCCGTTCCCGCTAAATTCCAATGTCGCAAAGAAATCGGTATCTCTTACATCGCCTTTACCCGCCATAAAGCGTTGAAGCATCATGGGATGTGCTTTTGCAGAGAATTGTGTAAGGTCTGGTTGACCAGCGTTTGCGGACATAAATCTAACTCAGTAATATAAGTTAGACATAATCAACTTAAGGGTATTATTGCAAGAAAATAATTAAGGCTTCAGCTTCTTCGCATTCTTAATAACCACGCGAATATGATCTTTGCCGGTTTCGGCCTGGTATTTCTCGTAATATTGCTGGTGATAATCTTCAGCTTCCCAGAATGTAGAAAAAGGCTCAATCGTTGTTACAATCTTACTGTCAAACTCCGGCTGAAGGCGTTCAATGACATCTTGTGCAATCTCTTTTTGTTCATCATCAGCAGGGAAAATAGCTGAACGATATTGTGTTCCTCTATCAACACCCTGACGGTTAAGCTGTGTTGGGTCATGCGCATCAGTAAAGAAAAATTCGACGATTGTTTCATAAGATATAATCGCAGGATCAAAAGTGACTTCGATCACCTCGGCATGACCGGTTTTACCTATCGTAATGTCTTTGTATGTAGGGTTGTCCGTGGACCCGCCCATATATCCTGCACGTGTATATAAAACACCATCAAGCGCACGAAACTCGCTTTCGGTGCACCAAAAACACCCGCCCGCTAATACGGCGCTAGGATGGCCCTCAGGTTTTTCCATCATAATGTCTTCTCCTTGTTCTAATAAGGTTGCACGGCTATTGCCTCCAGTAAGTAAGATAACCCCCAAGCAAACAAAGGCAAAAAATGCGAGTAAAAATAAATTCTTCATAAAACCTCAAAGTCTCTTTCAAAATTTGTGTTGTACAAAAATAAGTTCGGTCTAAAGGATGAAAATGTTACATTTTAAATATGTTCAAAAAATACAAATCACCCAATATTAATGAACGTAAAGACGGCAAAAAACCTTCTTTTTTAATTCTACACTATACGGGCATGAAAACCGCAAAAGATGCGCTTGATCATCTATGTGATGAAAAATCTAAAGTAAGCGCGCACTATCTCATTGAAGAAAATGGAAAAATCCACCAATTAGTTGATGATAATATGCGCGCCTGGCATGCTGGCGTTTCCTATTGGCAGGGTGAAACGGACATAAACTCATCAAGCATCGGTATCGAAATCGTCAATACTGGTCCTGATTTTGAGTATAAAGAATTCCCCGATAAGCAAATCAAAAAGCTAATGAAGCTGTGTAAAGACTTAATG
>JBGCEF010000047.1:0-13157 GCA_045106175.1 Bdellovibrionales bacterium | reverse complement strand
CGCCGCCGCCGTCTGATCCGACTATTCAAGATGCGACGCAGCAAGCAAAGCATAAGGCCTTAGGTGATTCGGCCCCGATTGCGTCTCAGAAAATGACGTTTGTCCCGTCACAGCCAAAGTCGGACTCTCCTGTACAGGCGGTCGCGTCTGTTGCGTCCGTTGAGGCAAAGCCGCAGCCTAACAATTTGTCTGATCCACTTGAGGCAAAGCGTGATGATGGTGATGGTGAGCCCCCTGCTTCCGCTTAAGTGGGTTTATAAAGCCTAAGATTAACAATCAATAACCCTAGAAGAATGAGAGCGCCTGTTTGGTGTAGGACTGCTACGGGGATGTAGACATTTGATATGAGTGTCGCTAGCCCAAGCCCGAATTGTATTGATACCATTATTGCCAGTGCTGAAAGGCACCAGTGTCTTACGCCTGTTTTATACGCATGGATAACAAGGCTTAATATTCCAATCACAGTGATCATCGCTAACCAGCGATGTACAAATTGTACACCTGATGGAGTTTCAAAGAAATTGATCCAATAGGGTTGGTATTGTGCGATGTCGGACGGTATCCATTGCCCACCCATTTTGGGGAAGCTTTCATTATAAATTAAGCCCGCATTTAATCCCGCGACATAGGCACCCCAGAAAATTGTAACAATTAAAATCCCTAACGCGACCCAGCTATGGGTGTAGAGTTTAGCAATGCCCTTGCCATAGTTAGCGCGAATGGAGAGTGCGCACCATAGCAAAAGTGAGAATACTAAAAAGGCGAGTGAGAGATGTGCGGCAAGGCGATAATGACTGACATAGGGTTCGTCTACTAATCCGCTTTTGACCATGTACCACCCCATTAAGCCTTGGCATCCACCCAAGCAGAGCAGGCCGATAAATTTTAGGCCGTAGCCTTGGGGTATTTGTTTTTTAATCGCAAACCATAGAAGAGGCAATGCAAAAGCCAAACCAATTATGCGCCCTAAGAATCGGTGAAACCATTCCCAAAAGAAAATTTGTTTAAAGTCATTTAAATCCATCCAGAAATGTTTTTGTTCAAATTCAGGGGAGGCTTTGTAGAGATCATAGACGCGTTGCCATTCGGCATCAGTTAGGGGGGGGAGTGTACCCATTAGTGGGCGCCATTCCACCATTGATAGTCCTGAGTCGGTGAGACGGGTGATTGCGCCAACAATCACGATAATAAGGACAAGCGTGCAACATGTGTAAAGCCATGTGACGACGTTTTTGTGATCATTATTTTTTGTAATATTGATGGTCATTGCTGTTTCGTGACATATTGTTATTTATTCTGATTGTACTTATATAATCGATGTTGTTCGGAGAACCAATGGAAACAAGCCCCAAAAAAGGAAATTTTGATTTTTTGACTGCTGCTAATCAGGGGTTTCGCGTGACTTGGGAAAACCGGCTGTTGGTTCTAAGGCTTATGGCTATTCCGTTTTTGGTCAAAACGGGCTGTGTTGCTTTTATTATTTTTATGGGCCTTGAGGAGCAACTTTTGCGCCATGGTCTTGTGATGATACCGGCTTATTTTGCGGAAGGGTTTTTGATTGCGTATGTGATACGTACGCTTTATTCGGGTGATACGCTTCGGCTTGATATAAGCAATGCGCGGTCATATTATAATGATATTATTGCTGCGATGATTGCATTTGTTTTGATTCAACTGACATTTGCGTTTGTTGTGGGGTACACGCTTTCGGCGATGCCAGATGTGCCGGCGGATATTAGTGTTGAGACTGCAAACGCGCAGGAGCAGGCGGATGCGTTGAAACAGTTTTTAATGGCGTTGAGCGTTTTTGCGTTTTTGTTGTGGGCGTTTCGTTTTGCATGGCTTCATGTGGTGATTGCGATGGGGGTTCCTTTATCGGCGTTTTTGAAACGCGTACAGTCTTTTTGGTCGGTTATTCCTATGTTGGGATGTTGGCTTGCGGTGATGATGCCGTTGATGTTTATTACATTTTTTGTATCGCAAATTTTAGGCAGTGCTTTACCGGATCTGGAAAGCGAGAGCGCAATGTTAACACGGTTTTTGTTGAGTGTTTTTCAAGCAGGATGTGAGATTGTTGTGAATTTGATTGCGGCTTTAGCGATGAGTTACGGTTTTAAGGCCTTGATGGAACAGGAATAAGATTGTAAAAGTGCGTTCATGAGCGAAGATTTAAAGATTTATGTTACTGATCAAGATGGTAAAGAACATACGCTGGATGCGATTGAAGGCTGGCGTGTGATGGAAATTATACGTGATCATGGCCTGCCGATAAAGGCGGAGTGCGGTGGTGCGTGTGCGTGTGCGACATGCCATGTCTATGTTGATGAAGATTGGCAGAATACATTGGTTGAGATGACCGATGAAGAAGAAGAAATGCTGGATGAAGCATTTGAAGTTGAAGATAATTCGCGTCTATCTTGCCAGCTGATTATGAGCGAAGCGCTTAATGGTCTTAAGGTTAAGCTGGCTTACTATCCCGAATAATTTTTCTACTAGGTGGTTATTGAAGTGTGCCTTGCCAGTCTGCTGCGCGGTAGTCGTTTGAAGTTATGATTTCTTGTTTTGCGACGTAGACAGAGTGGAGTTTACCGTCGATTTTATTTTCCCAAAAATCCAAAAATTTTGAGAGTTCGGGGAATTTTGGGGCAAGATCATATTCTTGCCAGATGAATTCTTGCAGGATTTCTTCAAAATCAGGCATGTGATAATAGATTTGCGCCGTAATTAGGCGGTAATCTTTCATTTGTATGGATAAATCAGCCATGGTTTCTGCCTTATGTCCCTTTCTGCAGCGTTGCTGCGCTCACTCGCCTATGTTCAACAGGCTTCGCTCGTTGCGCCTCGCAGAAAAGATCATAAGTTTGACAAAACAACGCTTTACTGGCGAGAGACACAAACTTTAACTATAGGCATTCTATCCTATATTTTTACTATTCTACATGGGAATGGTTGCAAAAGTGTTAAATATCAACAGTTTTGGGGTTATTTTAAGATGTTGGCTTGAGTTTTAAATTTTTTCATATTGTTTATAAATTTCAACATCATTAAAAACTTGAAAGTTTTTGGACTCTGTCCTATATGTATTTTGCCTTTGCAAACATGACTCTCAGAGAGGGTTACAGCTTTAGTTTGTGGGGCGTTGGAGGGGGTTTTGACCTGGCTTCGTAAAAGGAGCAGATCAAGACCCTGCTTGTTAACAACTAAAAGAAAAGGAGAAAAGCGAAATGGCTAAATTTCGTCCTCTACATGATCGCGTTCTTGTCCGTCGCGTTGAAGCGGATACTAAGACAGCTGGTGGAATTATCATTCCTGATACAGCTTCAGAGAAACCCATGGAAGGTGAAATCGTTGCAGTTGGTTCCGGTCACGTGAACGATAACGGCGATGTGCGTCCATTGGATGTGAAAGCAGGAGACAATGTGATCTTCTCTAAATGGGCTGGTACGGAAGTTACGATTGACGGTGAGGAACTCATGGTCATGAAAGAATCCGACATTATCGGCATTGTTGCTTAATTATAAGAACTTTAAGAAAAGGAAATAAACTATGTCTGCTAAAGATGTAAGATTGGGCCAAGATGCCCGTGAAGAAATGTTGGAAGGGATTAACATCCTTGCTAACGCAGTTAAAGTAACATTGGGTCCAAAGGGCCGTAATGTTGTGATTGAAAAATCATTTGGTGCGCCACGCACGACAAAAGATGGTGTTTCAGTTGCGAAAGAAATCGAACTTTCAAACAGACGCCAGAATACTGGTGCGCAGCTTATTAAAGAAGTTGCATCGAAAGCGAATGATCATGCCGGTGACGGTACGACAACAGCGACAGTGCTTGCGCAGTCAATCGCAAATGAAGGCGCGAAAGCAGTATCAGCTGGTCGTAACCCAATGGATTTGAAGCGCGGTATTGATTTAGCCGTTGCAGCGGTTGTTAAAGACCTTGCGAAGCGTGCGAAGAATGTGAAAGGCAATGACGAGATTAAGCAAGTTGGTACGATCTCTGCAAATGGTGAAGCTGAAATTGGTGAGCTATTGGCTGAAGCGATGGATAAAGTTGGTAACGAAGGTGTTATCACTGTTGAAGAAGCAAAGTCACTCGACAATGAATTGGAAGTTGTTGAAGGGATGCAGTTTGACCGTGGTTACCTCTCTCCATACTTCATCACGGATGCAGACAAGATGCAGGCAAATCTTGAGAACCCGTACATCTTATTGAACGAAGGTAAGCTTTCAAATCTTCAGGCGCTTGTGCCGATTTTGGAGGCTGTTGTTCAATCTGGTCGTCCGCTTCTTATTATTGCGGAAGATGTTGAAGGTGAGGCCCTTGCTACACTTGTTGTGAACAAGCTTCGTGGTGGTCTTAAGATTGCTGCGGTGAAAGCACCTGGTTTTGGTGATCGTCGTAAAGCGATGCTTGAAGATATCGCGCTTTTAACTGGTGGCGAAGTGATCTCTGAAGATCTTGGTATCAAACTTGAGAGCGTTACATTGGATCAGCTTGGAACAGCGAAGAAGGTTGGTATCACTAAAGATGACACAACTATCGTTGATGGCGCAGGTGCGAAGGCGGATATTGAAGCGCGTTGCGCACAAATTCGTAAGCAGGTTGAAGACACATCAAGTGACTACGACAAAGAGAAATTGCAAGAGCGTCTTGCGAAGCTTTCTGGTGGTGTTGCTGTTCTTCGTGTAGGCGGCGCTACAGAAGTAGAAGTGAAAGAGCGCAAAGATCGCGTTGATGATGCGCTTCATGCGACTCGTGCAGCCGTTGAAGAAGGTATTATTGCTGGTGGTGGTACTGCGCTTCTTTATGCTTCACATGCGTTGGATGGACTTGAAGGTGAGAATGATGACCAGAATGTTGGTGTTGAAATCATTCGTCGTGCACTTCAAGCGCCTATTCGTCAGATTGCAGAAAATGCAGGTGATGAAGGCAGCGTGATTGTTGGTAAATTGCTTGAGCAAAAAGATACTGACTTTGGTTACGATGCGCAAAAAGGTGAGTTTACGAACCTTGTGAAGGCGGGCATTATTGACCCGGCGAAGGTTGTACGTACTGCGCTTCAAGATGCGGCCTCTGTATCGAGCTTGTTGATTACAACAGAAGCGATTATTACTGATGTTCCTCAGGAAGATAAAGGCGCAGCCGGTGGCGACCCAATGGGCGGCATGGGTGGTATGGGCGGCATGCCCGGCATGATGTAAAATCTGCTTTTTACCTTTTATTGTTTTAAAAGGCCTTCTGTGGTGCGAACTTACTTTACGTATGTTTACGCTCCCTGAAGGCCTTTTTTATTGTTAAATGCAAGAATATCTATCGCATAGCGCAGTTAAAATTTTTACAATTTTATGCTTTGAATGACACACGACATAGTGGCCCTCAAAGGTCGTTCATTGTTAAAGTGAATTTTATTAGAGCGATAATACATAGAATGTTGAAAATGTTCTTTTTTCAAGACAGTCTATGATTTGATGCGTTAGACAAAGTGTCTTTCGGGGCCCCAGTCGGCAAATGGATTAAATTCATCATCCGGATTGTGATCATTAGCAGCATAACCAAAGTCAGCCATGGCCATGTTTACAATTCTTAAATTACCGCTGCCGCCGCCGCCGCCGATTACTGCTTGAGGAGGGGTATCATAGTTTTTGCGTAATGATTCGTACTCATCTACCATATCATCGACATTGATTGTTGATCCGGCTGCGCTTGATGCTTTTTTAATTTTTTCACGATACATCTTGAAGAAGATGTCTGAAACTTCCTGTGTTTCTTCATCGTAGTATTGAGACATTAATTGTGCCTGAAACTCAGGTGTAAAATGACCGTCTTCAATTCTGGTTTTTACTAAATGCTTTGCTGTACTTTCACTCGTGCCATAACGATAACTCCATGCTGGAACTTTTAAATAATATATCCCTGATCTTTCGTTGTTTCCGTTATCAACAACAACATCTCTATAACGTATTTGCGATGTTGTTCCATTTGGGTCAAGTCTGACAACATTGCTTCTTAACTTTTTGGAAATGTCACCCCAAATATTCTCTGGAGTTGTTTGTGAGTGTTGGTTTCTTTCTTTTACTAGATGTTTTTCTAATGCTCTTAAAGATCTTCTTAATACTCTTATATTGGGTATTTTTGCCTTTCCAAGTTCCCCTTGAGGGGCTTGTTCTCTTGCAATGTGATCTGCAATTTCTTCTAACACGGTATGTATAAATTTTGATTCAGTTGGTCTTCCTTTGAGAAAATCAACAAATGTAGATGATACATGTCCACCTTCGGCTGCTGAATCTGTATGAAATTTAACGCACTCGCTTACTAGTTCGCCTGATGTTCCTTCAATATTTATTCCGATTGCTGCGAATGTGTCGTGCATTTCACGAACGACATTCATGTAAAATGGCTTAAAGCGTTCATGCTCTATTACCTGTTTTTTTGTTCTGTTTAATACAGCGGTTACACCATTCATTTGGTTTTTTGCCAGCTTTAAAAGTACTGCTGCTGTATATTCAAAGCCTTCTTTAAACCTGTCTTCTAGCGGCACTCCTGGAGTGAATATGCTTCTTAATAATGGTGTTGCTTGCATCGTTAAGTAGGCTTCGTGCACTTTAGATGAAAATACTAGGTGGTTTGGCTTTTTACCTTGTTGTAATGCGAATGTGATGGATGCCCCTAATACTTCATGCCCAACACCTTCGAGTGTGTCACAAAAGCCATTCATTTCTTCTAGGGTGTCAACATTACGCAGTGCGTCTGTTAAGGCTTTAATTGTTGTCTCTGTTTCTTCTCTTTTTGCACGAGGAACTTTATCACGAATTTTAGGTATTAGTGTTGGTGTGATTCCATTCGCTGCTAATAAGACTTGGCCAGTGTCTGGCTTTAAAAGAGGCCAGACTCTGTCTTCTGCAAGTTCTCTCGTGATGCTGTGTGCTTTAATTGCCGTGATAACAACATCACAGCTTTCGTGTAATCCACTTATATCGTTTGTTCCTAAGATTCGTCTCAGCCCATAGCTTTTTGCACCAAAATCATCAGACAGATTTTGTGTGTAGAAATCTTGGAAGGGTCTTTGGAAGTGTTCAGCGATTAAATTGTCAAGTTCTTCACGTGTGAGGTGTTCTTTTTCGTCTGCTCGAATGGCCGAACGTATGGCTTGCGCCGCGTCCCCTCCGAAGGCTCCCATATTTTCAAACTTACTAATAAGCTCGTCTCCAACCTTAATTGCACGTTCACCGTTAGGTAGGTCGATTGAGATATCTGGGACGACTGTAACATTTGGATCATAAGAAGTGTTTGGCTCCTCATATGTGCCATCTAACATTTGATGAAGATCACGTATTGTTTTTGTATTGATGTCGATAAAGCCTTCATCGATTATTTGATCAACGGTTTTGCTGCCTTCTCTTCCAACAATAATGACTTCGTTTTTTGAAGATGCAGATAAACAATAGGCTAAGAAAAGCGCAACGGGTCCTGTTCCGATAATTGCGATTCTTTTCTTGTCGTAATTATCGTTGGAAACTGAAACGTCAGTGTTCGTTGTTGTTTCGGTGAAGCCTTGCATACCCATTATTACTCAGTGTTTGATATTTAGTCCGCTGGTTTTGCGACTTGGTTCCAGGCGATATCGAATAAAATCCTGAAGCTGTGTGCGCTTGCTGCGTGTTTGATTTCGACGATATCTACATTGTCAGAATTGAAATTCATGAAGCTTATGTAATCGCCGTAAACATATATTTTTTGGTCGGGAAGCATATCTTTTGGAAATGTTCTGTATTCACCAAAATCTGCTGCAAGATAATTTGTAGCTTCATTATCAACGATCAAGCGGAAGCGGTAGTTATCTTTTACGGATTTCATACGGTCTGCATGGTCTTGATACCATTTGTCACCAAGGATGCTTTTGAAATATCCCGTTGCCGCATTAAATGTACATATTTCACCACCAACGTCACGTGCGACTTGGTAGAGGCGGTCCATAAATTCTTTAAACCCTTCTTTTCCTGTGTAGGTATGTGATTGAATGCCGCGTTTTTGAACGCCAGTCGTTGCTAAAAATTCGACGTCGGCAGCATCAAAGGAATGTGTGATTTTTTCGATTGTTTTGCTGTTTGGTTTGTTCGTTCCGTTTTCTATGCGAGCAATCCCTGTTTGAGATAGACCGGCCTTATCCGCGAGGTCATGTTGGCTCCAACCCAGTAGTGCGCGTGCTGCGCGAATTTGTTCAATAGTAGGCATTCGCCTTCCCCTTTAAAACGTCATAATTTATATTCTGAAATCTATAAGCCCTTTTTTTTAGCTTGTCCAGAAAAAAAATTATATGGAAATAAATTACTTCATTATTTATGCACTATTTTTACTTTTTTATAACTTTTATGTTGACACCTTAAAGAAAAGTGCTTAAGTATTGTATTTAAGGGCATAAATTATACATAATAATTCGTGTCTTTAATCCCCACACACGAAACTTTAAAGCTGGTTTGGATTTTTTCAGACCAGCTTTTTCTTTCTTTACGGTATCCTTGCAGTCTTTCTAATGTGTGAACAATCTTTAATTTTTCTAGAATATTTTGGCATTGCTAATAGTGGATCAATTTATGTGGTGCTTTGATTTGCTTTAATGACCTCATATGTTCGTTTGAATGATGAATTTTTGTTGAAACCTGATTGAGATCGATTACATTTCATATCATGCCTGAACTTCCAGAAGTTGAAATTGTTAAACGTGGAATTGAGACTGCTGTCTTTGCAGGTCATGACAGTGAGGTTATTCAATCATTAGTATTTAATCGTCCTAATTTGCGTTTGCCATTGCCGCAAGATCTACCAAAACAGATTAAAGGTCAGGCGTTTAGTCAATTTTACAGACGTGGTAAGTATATCATTGCTTTATGTGAGAACGGTCACGGGTTTATTTTGCATCTGGGTATGTCCGGTGTTGTGAAGATTATTCCACGCGGCGAATTGTATGAGTCGATTAAGCATGATCATGTTGTGTTTAAGATGAAAAATGGTGCGCATCTTGTCTTTAATGACCCGCGTCGCTTTGGGTTTCTGAAAGCGGTGAGTGAGGATACATGGCAAGAAGATAGTGCGATTGCGGCCATGGGGCCTGAACCGTTGTCGAATGATTTTAATGGGCCGATTTTGGCAAAAGCCTTGATGGATAAAAGAACACCGATTAAGACGGCTTTGCTTGATCAGAGCGTGGTTGCAGGCATTGGGAATATTTACGCGTGTGAGGCGCTCTATATGGCGGGTATATCACCACAAAGATTGGCTACGAATGTGCGGGGAAAGCGCGCAGAGAGGCTTGCTCAAGCGATAATAACAGTTTTGAAAAAAGCCATCGAATCGGGTGGAAGTAGTTTAAAGGATTATTATCATGCGGATGGATCGTTGGGGTATTTTCAACATTCTTTTCAGGTGTATGATCGCGAAGGTGATATGATTGATGGACAATTTCCTGTAAAACGAATTGTGCAAGCGGGGCGCTCAACGTTTTACTGCCCAGCGAAACAGAGTTGATTTTTTTTCGTAGTATTTTTAAAAGCGATTTTTTTATGAGATTTATATTTCTTATTGTGATTTTGTTTTTTTCGTTTGACGTGCGCGCGCAATCGTTTTTTTCAACGTTGCCTGATATTCCTCTTATGGACGGTTTAGAAGAGATTAATGATCAAGCGTTTGTTTTTGATAAACCGCAAGGGCGAATCTTGGTAGGAATGGCGTCTATTGATTCTAAAATTAGCGATTCGCAAGCCGAACATTATTATGCGCGTGTTTTACCTCAATTTGGCTGGCAAAAAATGGGCGATAAATTGTATGCACGTCAGAATGAGATGTTGACGTTAGAGTTTGTTGAATATGATCTTCAGAATAGGTTTGAAAAAGCCTTGAAGATTACTGTAACGCCGTGAAAATGTTTTTTTCGGTTTATTAGAATTGTCTAAGATGTTGATGCATTTGATGCAATTCAAATGGGCTTAATTTTTTTGAAAAAACTTTACGCTTAATTGCTTGACAATGCTGTGGATAAACGCGTAGAACATCGCAATTAGATAAATACAAAAAAGAAAGTGTTGAATACATGGCTAATCATGCTTCATCGAAAAAGAGAATTCGTCGTAATGCTGCGCGCGCTGAGATTAATGGGGCCCGCCGTGGACGTATTCGTACATTCATTAAAAAGGTAGAAGCTGCGATTGAGGCAGGGTCTGCTAAAGAAGCGCAAGATGCTCTTAGAGCTGCACAGCCAGAATTACAGCGCGGCGTTGCAAAAGGTATCTTTCATAAGAATACCGCAGCACGTAAATTGTCGAGATTATCAGCTCGTATAAAAGCTCTTTAACAAGCTTTTTTCTAAGCAGAATATCGTGAGATATTTTGTGTAAAATAGACTTAAAAATACTGTAATATTTCGCCTATCATTTATCGATAGGCTACAGTCATATGGGCATATCGCTATGTTGTACTAATATTTCTTTTTTCAATGTTTATGATATGTTCTTATTGTCAGGACGGAAATTTTTGTTGTACCTTAACTTCATCAGCAAGCACCAATAGAGTCAATAATCCCTATAGGAAGCTTACTGGTTATATATGCATTCAACTTTTTTAGAATCATAAACGTTAAGTACATATATATTGTTGTGGGGACGCTCTCTTAAACGGTCCAATTTTGTTTAAGAACCAGTATCCTGAATTATTTTTAACATTACTGGTGTAAAAATCGTGCGAAAAGCTATGCTCTTCGTAACCCCTTCATTCATTCTTTTGGAAAGATGTTGTCGATTTAACTGAGTAGTCAATAATAACAATGCTTTTGAATGAGGAGAGACAGAGTATGACAGATATCGGAGCGAAAACCGTCGCATTGATCAAGGAAAATGCAGAATATCAGGAAGCATCGCTTAAGCCTTCCAAGGAAATCATGAAGATTTGGAAAAAGGTTCATGCAGATATGCGGTCTGAATTTGGAGAAGCGGTTTTTCGTAGCTGGTTGAAACCATTATCTTTGCAGGCGTTCTATCATGGGACTATGGAAGTTTCTGTTCCAACACGTTTTATGCGCGATTGGATTCAAAATCATTATTCCGATCGTATTCTTGCGATGTGTTCTGAAGCATCAGAGGACATTAAACGTTTGCAGATTGTTGTTGTACAAGGCGCTATTTTAGATGATTTCGATGATACGCCGGTGAATACCGCGCCTGAAAAAGCAAATCAGAATGAGAAGAGAGAGTTATTGGCAGAGATTAGCTCTCCGCTTGATGATCGTTTTAAATTTGAAAATTTCGTTGTTGGTAAGCCCAATGCCCTTGCGCATGCAGCGGCACGTCGTGTTGTTGAAAGTGATGCGTTACCGTTTAATCCGCTTTTCCTTTATGGTGGTGTTGGTCTTGGTAAAACGCATCTTATGCATGCTATTGCACATGCGATTGCCGAGCAGCAGCCAGAAAAGACGGTTATGTATTTGTCGGCTGAGAAATTTATGTACCAGTTTGTTAAAGCGCTTCGTAACGATTCGGCGATGAACTTTAAAGAGATTTTCCGCAGTGTTGATGTGTTGATGATTGATGATATTCAATTTATCGCAAATAAAGAATCAACACAGGAAGAGTTCTTCCATACATTTAATGCGCTGGTTGATCAGAATAAGCAGATTATTATCTCCGCGAATATGGCACCTGGTGATTTGACGGGCATTGATGAGCGTTTACGTTCACGATTGGCCTGGGGTTTGGTTGCTGATATTCATCCGACGACATATGATCTTCGTCTTGGTATCTTGCAAACGAAGCGTGAGCAGCTTGGCGCGGAGGTTCCTGACAGTGTGCTTGAGTTTTTAGCGTTGAAAGTGACGAGCAATGTGCGTGAATTAGAAGGTGCGTTGAACCGAATCGTTGCGCATGCCGATGTTTCCAAAGCAGAAATCACATTAGAGAGTACGCAAGATGTTTTGCAGGATCTTCTTCGTGCGCATGATCGTCGAATCACTATTGATGAGATACAACGCAAAGTTGCCGAGCATTATAACCTTCGTTTGACCGATATGCATTCTGCGCGACGTGCTCGTAATGTTGCGCGCCCTCGTCAGGTTGCGATGTATTTGGCGAAACAGTTGACTGCACGCTCTTTACCAGAGATTGGCCGTAAGTTTGGTGGGCGTGATCATACAACCGTGATGCATGCGGTTCGTAAGGTTGAGGAATTGATTGAGGAAGATGCGCAAATTGCACAGGATGTTGATGTTGTGCGTCGTGCATTAACTGGCTGATACGCGTCTTTGTAAAAGTTTACTTTTGAAGAGCGGGGCATGTGCCTCGCTTTTTTTATTTGGTGGGTGGTGGTTTGATGGCGACGCGGTCCCATGCGATGTTGAAGAGACCTTGAAAGCCTTTTGCGAATTTTTCGTTTTTTAGAATATTGATCGTGAGTTCTTCTTCAAAATTGACGAAGGCAATGATATCAGCATAGCTATAGATGGGTTGATCGCTAAAGAACTCTTCAGGAAACCATCGATATTCCGCGAAGCCTTCACTGATAAAGAGGGAATTATTTTCTTCGGATGTGATGCGGAATTCTATCTTTTCTTTAATGTTTGCCATGCGTTCTACGTGTGTTGCGTACCATTCCTGGCCTAACCATTGATACCAGTAGTTTGGTTTGGCGTTATGTAAGCATACGATTCCGCCATGCTCTTTTAGATAGGTGTATGTTTCATCTAAAAATATTTTTAGACCGTCGGTGCCCTTGAGTGTTCTGATTTCTTTTGTTTGTCTTTTAACACCATCTCCTTCTTGAAATTCTATTTCGTTGTTTTCAAAAAAGTTTTTAATTTTTTCTAAGGTTGTCGAGCTTCCTGGGCTTTGTTCATTTTCGATTCGCATAATTGTTTTGCGCGCAATGTTTAGGCTGTCTGCGAGTTCTTTTTGACTTAGGTCCAAGAGAATCCTTGCCATGGCGATTTGTTTTGCTGATATTTTCATTGCGCTTGTATTCTCCTATATCCCTTCTTGGGACAGTTGTGTCACTAAAAGTTACTTTAAGTGATTTTTATTGTTCCTTAAAGTCCTTTTTCTTGACTTTTTGTTATATCTTGTGTCTCATGAAGATATCAAGAACAAAGGAGGTTATTATGCTTGCTGCTAAGACAATT
>JBGCEF010000046.1:0-23900 GCA_045106175.1 Bdellovibrionales bacterium | reverse complement strand
AGTAACGCTCATCGCACCAATCGCGATGTCCGAAGGTCTTCGCTTCGCGATCCGCGAAGGCGGAAGAACAGTCGGCGCCGGCGTCGTTTCGAAAATCGTTGAGTAAAAATTACAAATAAAAAATTATAAAAGGTCGGATTTATTCCGGCCTTTTTTATGTCTATGTCACGAATTTCATCATCACAAGACATAAAACTCATGATACAATAGTATCTATGAATAAATTCAAAATTGCATTTTTATCGTTTGTAACCCTATTAACTATCACGGCTTTACCCGCACTATCGTTGGCGCAAAGCGCTGATTTGTCGCGCCCTTCCCTAAAAACATTCGATAGAAGCTATCGCGCCAATCCTTACTTTGATCACGCAGTGCGCAATGCCATGCTTTACATGGATAATCAGTTCAACTTTGCTAATTTGCGAAAACTCTATTCAGAAACAAGCCAATATGATCCAATCGGCGAAAATGTTATCAACCAGATGCAAAAACTAGCCTTTACAGTACAAACAGGTAAAACGACACAAGAGCGCGCAAAGGCAATCGATGAATATCGCAACCTCGTCATGATGCATATGGGCAATATACGTGTGGTCGCTCAAGCTTTGTCTTTTACCAAATTAGACAAATCTTTTGGCCGTCAGCGTTTCTTTATGTGGATGCGCGACGGGTTAGTTCGTTCCATCATGGCGGTCGGCGATGGCAACAGTATCAATTCTGCCTTTTATGTTTTCACAATGAGCGAAGAAACAGTGATACTTGGACAGCTTGGGTTCAAAGTCCTCGAAACAATCCAAGCAGATCAAGAAACACTTTTTTACAATATGCATGATGTCGAAGACATTCGCACGGGCCAGAAAAAAACACTCTTTATCAATACAACGCAGCCGATGATGTTCCTGCGCACCAGACAAGCGGAAGAAGACAGCGTCAGCGACTTTGAAATCCTAAGACAGTAAATTCTATCGGGGTCGCAACTGATCACAGAAAAAGAGTGTTGTCGCTGAACACCAACGCCCCATCCGCTTAAAATCATCAAGGATGATAACAAGGCACGGGATCAAAATCATAATCACAAATGTCGCAAAGATAATCCCCGTCGCAAGTGATATCACCATCGGGATTAAAAATTGCGCCTGTAAACTCGTCTCTAAAAGCATAGGTAGCAAACCAAGACTGGTTGTTAAAGTGGTCAACAAAATAGGACGAAAACGTCGAGCTACGGCAACGGTCATGGCCTCAAATGTCTCCATCCCTTCATTACGTTTTTTGTTGAAAAAATCCATCAACACAACGCTGTCATTCACAACAACACCGCTTAAGGCAACCATACCGAACATGGAAATAAAGGTCACATCATGACCCAAAAGATAATGCCCCCATATCGCCCCAACAAGGCCAAATGGAATAGCCGCCATAATAATAACGGGCTGCATATAGCTACGAAGCTGAGATCCCAAAAGAACATAAATTAACAAACACGCAATCAACATGTTGCGACCTAAGCTCGCTAAATCTTCGCTTTGTTCACGGCTTTCACCCTCAAAACTATAACTCAATCCGGTGAAACGCGATTGTATTTCGGGCAAAAGATCATTACGCAATTTGCCAATCACATCAGTCGGCGTCGTCACACCCACATCAACATCCGCAGTCACACTAACAATACGTCGTCCATTAACGGTGTTAATTTTCGAATACCCAAATTGTTCTTTGATATCGACAACAGACGATAAAGGAACCCCTTGACCATCACTAAGTCTAATGCGCGTATCTTGCAGCGCCTCTAGGCTCTCACGTTGGTCTTTCGGATAACGCACATAAACAATAACTTCTGATCGTCCACGCTGAAATCTTTGCACCTCTTGACCAAAAAATGCACTTCTTAATTGCTGCCCCAGGGCCGCAGGTGTAAGTCCTGCCGCAAAACCAGCATCATTCAACTTAAAGACATATTCGCTTTTACCTTGTTCAAACGTATCATCGATTTCAACGGTTCCATCAATCGATCCAATAGCGTCCTTCACAAGCTCGGCGGCCTCATCTAAAACCGCCTCATCTGGATGGCTTAACTCAATTTCCACATCCGCATTACTCGCAATCAACGAACTTTCAAATTCTAATGTTTTTACATTTGGCAAATTTTGAATTCTATCACGCATCATTCCTTCAATTTCAACGGCCGATACATTACGAAGATCAGATGGCGTCAACGCAAGTTTAACTTGCCCAATATTATTCGCATTTGAGCTAGAAGCGCTCGCGCCAGGGTTGCTATCGGTTGAAACCTGCCCAATGCTCACGGCAATGCTCTCAAACGGGCTTTGCCCTTCAATAGTCAAAGCTGCCTCTAAAGCGATGGCTTGTTCTTCTATAAATAAAACAGCATCCTTAGTCAGAGCGAATGGCGTGCCTTCCTCCATCGTCACTTCGACTGTGACCTTGTCGCCTTCGACATTCGGGAAGAATATGAATCGAATAACACCCGTTTGAAACATAACAACAGTCAAAAAAGCAAAACAGAAAAACCCGACAACAGTCGCATAACGAATTTTCATGAAAAATGAGACACCTGGCACAACAATGCATCGAATAAACCACGCCAAACCATCCGCAAAACGATTACGCACAACCGCCATAATTCCCTTGCTCCATCGCCGCGGATTGGATAAATGCGACGGCAAAATAAAATAGGCCTCGATCAATGAAATAGCTAAAATCGGAATCACAACAATCGGAATAAATTTGATGATTTCCCCTAATGTCCCTGTACTAAAAAGCAAAGGTGCAAAGGCCGCAATCGTTGTTGAAACACCCACAGTCACGGGCGCAATAACATTCTTAACGCCCTTTAACACACGTTGGTTAGGGCTAAGATGCAAATCTTTCTGCTGGGCTTCATAAATGCTCTCACCCGTCACAATGGCATCATCAACAACAACCCCTAAAACAACAATCAGCGCAAAAAGTGAAATCATATTAATGCTATATCCAAGGAAATAGATGCACATTAAACCACCCAAGAAAGACACCGGAATGGCAACACTTGTCCAAAACGCCAATTTCAAATCAAGGAATAAGAGCAAAATAACAAACACCAACATGAACCCAAGAATGGAATTACGCAGCATTAAATTAATACGGTCATTCAATGGAATGGTTTCATCATTTTGTATCGAAAGCGTGAGCCCCGCAGGAAGTTGAACGCTCTCAACATACTCTTTTGCAATCTCTGCAATCGCTAGAGTGTCCTCGGTCGTAGAACGCGAAATCCTTATAAAAGCCGCAGGCTCACCATTATATTTACTAATCAAATTAGTATCTTCAAACCCATCAACCACCTTGGCCACATTGCCTAAATAAAGCTTGGACCCGTCAGGCAGGCTGCGAAGAACAATAGTGTCAAAATCCTCACCGACAATTCCTTTTTCTTGAACACGCAATAAAATCTCACCACGACTAGATTCAATCGTCCCAGCGGGCACATCAATGGAAAATGCTTCAACGGCGTTGCTGACATCATTTATAGACATACCATATTGCCGCAAAGCATCTTCGGAAACTTCAATTGAAATTTGATAATCGCGAATACCGCTCACACTGGTTAATGCAATCCCATCAAGCGCTTTAAGCTCATCTTCAATCGTCTCTGACCAGTATTTAAGCGTCTCTTCAGGCACATCACCATGCAACGCAAAGTTCAAAACTTCAGGCGTGATTTTAACCTTCGTAATGATCGGGCGCTCCGCATCTACGGGCGGAAAATCAGACAGGCTTGTAACAGATGTTTCAACATCATTATAAACAACGTCACCATCTGCAAAATCTTCCAACTCAACGCTAATCACCCCATATCCTTCGGATGCACTGGAAGATATGCGTTTAACGCCCTCGGTTCCGATCAGCGCTTCTTCAACGCGGCTGGTGATAGAATCAGCAACCTCAAAAGGCGTCGCACCAGGATAGATAACAGAAATTGTAATCATTTTAGGATCAATGGACGGAAAAGTTTCTGTCCGCATTTGTGATACAGAAAATATGCCGCCCAATAAAAACAACATCATCAAAATATTTGCCGCCACATGGTTTTCAATAAACCATGCGATTAAACCGCGTTCTTGAACCTCATCGGGATCGCCGCTCATTATTGCGCTCCATTGTCATCAAAAGATGTTCTGATGGTCATGCCTTCAACCGCGCCGGGCATTTTACTGGTAACAATTCTAAATGGCGTATGCGCGCCCGCATAAACAACGATGTCATCATTGCCAAAAATACGTTTAAGCGACAAAGAAAAAATTTCATTTTTATCATTCAATATCCATACTGTATCATTCTTTTGCAAAGCACCGATTGGCACACTGAGTGTGTCTTTAACTGTCGGACCTTTGATATTCAAAGTTACAAAAACACCCGGCAAAATATCGTCCGGCGGATCTTTAATCCCAAAGCTAACACGCGCGAACCGCGTTTGATTATTAAGCGAGGTAACCCCGCGTTTTAAAAACCCTTCCAGAGTTTTAGTTTGCCCCAAATGCTCATATGAAATTGTAATCTCCGGCGTCTCGGTTTGTAACAACCATTTTAGGTGTTCATCTTTAAGCGAAACCTGCACTTCTAAATTTTTGGCATCATAAACACTGCCATAACTTTGCCCGGCATTCACAAATTGTCCAACCTCTGCGCTGGCTGAAAGAACACGGCCTGCAAACGGAAGCGAAAATTGACTGCGCGCAAGATCAAGCTTCGCATTTTCAAGCTGCGCTTTTGCCGCTTTCAAATTGGCCCATGCTTCTGCTTTCTGTGGTTTTCGCGCGACTAAAGACGGAACTGGCTTTTTACCATTCACCTGTTTCCAATCTGCTATCGCGGCCTTTGACTCGGCCTCTTCTAGGTTAAATGCCGTGCGTGCCTGCGCAACTTGCGATTCCAACCGTCTGATTTCCAACTCAAAATCAAGCGGTTCAATCACAAATAAAACGTCATTCGCTTCAAACGTACCGCCTTCGAAAAATGCATCATTAACGGATACAATCTTCCCGCTTACTTGCGGCGTAACCTCAATATTCGCACGCGCTGCAATAATGCCTGTTGTATCAAAGGCAATACGAAATGAGTCTGGAGAGATCGTCTCTGTCTTTGCAAATAAAATACGCTCTTCAACAACGCGCTCTTTTGCTTCTTTCTTACCTGATTTCAAAATGCCTGAAACAGCAAAAGATCCAAACACAAACGCAAAGACAAGAACCAACTGCACTAGCCCCCAAAAGAGGCTGTTCTCACCACGATGGCTACGGTTTTCTTGATCGTTAGAATTATGATCATCAGCCTTTGAAGGCTTATTCTTTGTTTTCGCCATGCTCTTGTCCTTGGGTGTCTGTATCTAAAGCTTTGTTATTTGCCTGTTTATGCGATGCATATCCGCAACCATCATTTGGAACATGCCCGAACCAATCACCGCCCAGCGCGAGATAAAGCGCGGTCCGTGTATTCCATTTTATTGTTTGAACACTAATAACGGTTTGCTGCGCTAAATAATGCTCTTGCTGCGCGAGTAAGAAATCATTGAGGTTTTCAATGCCTCGCAAATAACGACCATAAGTAATCTTTTCTGCCTTCCGCAGAGCTTCAGCCGATTGATTAGCCATTTGAAGCTGTCGATGAAGCGCTTTTTCCGCCTGAAGGCTGCTTTCAACTTCACGCATAGCATTTAAAACATTTTCTGCATAAAGCGCGGCCAATTCTCGCGTCTCTGCGCGTTGCAAATTAATATTCGCTCGTAAAGCGCCGCCTTCGAACAGGCGTGATGTGATACTGGCTAATATATTTCCAGCCAACTGATTTGCATTGAATAAATTCGAAGTCTCAGGGCTGCCAAAACCAATCGACCCACCAAGGCTAAATTGCGGATACAAATCAGCTATCGCTAGACCTATATCTGCGTTCGCCGCTTTTACGCGCAATTCAGATGCCCGTAAATCAGGACGACGATCAAGCAGATCAGCAGGTAAACAAATAGGCACATCAACGGGTGGCGCAATCATCGCGAAATCAGCTTCAAACGGATCAAATGTCCCCGGCGTTTGCCCTAATAAAACATCTAATCGATAGGCCGCATCAGCCAAAAGGCGCTTATTTAATGCAACATCTGCTTCCGCGCGCGCAACGTTATCTTGTGCGTTTAAAATATCTTGCGGCCGCGTATTGGCAGTCCCCATTTCATAACGTCGCTCAATAATCTTCAAAATATCGCGTTGGTTATCAGCAGTCTTTTGCGCAAGCTCCAAAAACTTTTTCTGTGACGCCACTTCAACACGCGTATTCAATAGCTGCGCAATGAGGGCATGAACCAAAGCTTTGCGATCATATTCGGAAGCAAGAATATTGGCATCCGCTGCCTCAACACTGCGGCGAACACGACCAAACAAATCAAGCGCCCATGAAACTTCAAGACTGGCATCAAAACTTTCTGTAAAGGTACGATCAGAATTAACGCTACTAAAATTACCAAAATTATTAGTAAAAGAACGCGACCCGCTTGTAGCTGTGCCAATCGATGGAAAAAACCCGCCGCGAGAAATATTTGCCCGTGCTTGCGCTTGCACTATGCGCTCTGCTGCCTGCTTAAGCTGCAAATTTTGCCGCAGCAATCGTGACACATATTCATTAAAAATAGGGTCATCAATGCGCTCCCACCACAGACTTATATCTTGGGTGTCACCGCCATCAACCGAGTAAACATCATTTAGAAAAGTCCGCTCACCATCGCTTGCTGCATTAAAAGGTCTTAAAAAGTCAGGCCCTAAAGCGCAACCACTCAGAACGAATACAAACCCTAGTAAAACTATATTTCTGCGTATCATATTGTGCGCTTATTGCATGGTACATGCCAAATTTCGATACGCTATATATGAATCTTTTGCGCCTATTGTCCAACAATATTAAAAAAACAATTACGCGCACCCGTATGACAAGCCGGACCAATTTGATCCACCAAAAGCAAAATGGCATCCTGATCACAATCATAACGCATTTCGATCAATTCTTGCGTATGCCCGGATGTATCACCTTTACGCCAAAACGCTTGACGTGACCGTGACCAGTAACAAACACGCTTTTGCATGAGTGTCTCTTTGATCGTATCTGCATTCATCCATGCCATCATCAACACTTCGCCCGTATCATGCTGTTGCGCAATCGCCGGGATCAAACCGTCATCGTTAAATTTCAATGTTTCAATGAAAGAAGTTTTAGTCATATTTTCACTTTCTCTAGACTCATCTCTCTTGCCTGACTAATATTCACACGCACATTAACATAAAGGATCAAACAATGCTTCGTAAAACTGCACTACACCAATCACACATTGATCTAGGCGCCAAAATGGGCGCGTTCGCCGGCTATGATATGCCGCTTTATTATGGCGAAGGCGTCATTAAAGAACATGAATGGGTACGAAGCCATTGCGGTCTTTTCGATGTGTCCCACATGGGCCAAATCACAATCGAAGGCGAGGGCGTAGCAGAGTTTTTGGAAACACTAACCCCATCGGCCTTTCAACCAAAATCACATGGACGCGCACAATATACAGTATTGTTAAACGAACAGGGCGGCATCATTGATGACCTGATTATAACGCGTGTTAATGATACGAAATTTTTCGCCGTGATTAACGCAGGCTGTAAAGACAAAGATATAGCATGGATCAAAAGCCAACTGCCCGATCATTTAACATTCACATATATGCAAGATCACGCACTTATCGCGATGCAAGGAAACGCGGCGGAGCTTATCTTAAATGAGGTGCTTGGTGTATATGCCGATGACCTGCCTTACATGCATATGATGGAGGCCCAAGCGCCGAATGCTGAACCTATGTTAGTAAGCCGCCTTGGCTACACTGGTGAAGACGGTTTTGAATTAAGCGTACCAAATGCATGTGCAGCGCAAGTATGGAATAAATTGTTAGAACATTCAGAAACCAAACCCATCGGACTTGCTGCACGCGACTCATTACGCCTTGAAATGGGATACGCGCTTTACGGCCACGAAATTAATGCTGATACATCACCTATAGAAGCTGGCCTTTCATGGGTAATGAGCAAAAAAACCGATCAATATTTTGGTTATGACCGCATCACAAAAGATCGCGAGCAGGGCACAGATAACAAACTTGTCGGTATCAAATTAATCGATAAAGGCGTTGCGCGTGACGGCGCAGAGATCCGTAATCAAAACGATGAAAAAATTGGCTGGCTCACTTCGGGTGGTTTCTCACCAACGCTTAAGGCTTCGATTGGAATTGCATATGTGAAAGCTGACCAAGCACAGACAGGCAGCTCCGTTTTCGTGAATGTGCGCGGCCGTAATATTGCAGCAGAGATTGCGAACACGCCATTTTTATCCGCCAAAACAAAATCAATGAAGAAAAAGGCAGCTTAATTTGAACCGAATCATTCTGCTGTTATTTACAATACTCACTTGCTCCATGAGCAGAGCGAACGCTTATAATTGTATCTTCTTACCATTAGACCCTGAAAAAACAATATCGGGTCATATATTTGAAGGAACGGTTGTAAAAGCGTCTGCAAAAAAAAGCTTAAACCCTTTTCAAAAACCTCGCGAAAAAGCCCAATTCTTAAAGTTTGAAATCAACAAAATCTGGAACGGGAATTTTGATTATTTAATGAACGAGGACAACATCATCGAAGTCTTTGAACCGCTCCAAGGCGGCGGTGGGTGCCCATATGGTTTTGGTTTTGAAGAAGGAAAAAAATATTTAGTTAGATTGCAAAAAAACGGCGCATTGATGCAAGCATCAGCCTTTAGCTGCACATGTAGCTGGTCATCTGAACTTGAATCAGATTTTGCAAAGCAAGAAATAAACACACTCAAGAAAATCAAAAGCAGGCTACTTAAAAATGAGTGATGATCTTTTTAAGCTGGAATATCTTCTTGCTTTACCAGCTTATTTTCTCATTTTGTTGACTGCAATTTTCTTGCATGAAATGGGCCATTACATCGCCGCGCGTTTATTTGGCGTACCTGTAAAAAGCGTGACAATCGGCCAAGGGCGATCAATCAAATCATGGACAACAAAAAATAATATTGATTGGCAACTTAAGCTATGGCCCCTCAGCGCACATGTGCATTTGGAAAACTTACAAGAACGACATTTCATAACAAAAATAACCACAATTCTGGCCGGACCACTGATTAACTTTGCCGTCATTCCGTTTATAATCTTTATTTTTTATTGCGCATTCGGACAACCAACAATGCCCAACAGTGTGGTTGGCGTAGAAAAAGGTCTAGCAGCTGATAAAGCGGGCATCCAAGTCGGTGATAAGGTTGTCGCGTTTAACGCAATCCCCATTCATGACAATCGCGATATGTGGAAACACGCTTATAAAAAAGAGCTTACCGAACGTACCAATATCTTAAGCGTTAAACGAAATGATCAAACACTTAATATCCCAATCCAACCAACATGGATCGAATATAATGACCTACGCGGTGTCCCAAGAGAAAATGCACGCTATGGAATCGTCTGGAGACACGCCCCATACAAATTAAAATACATCCTAAATGTAAACGGTATCGATACAAATGAAGATGACGACAAAACACGAGAGCTGCTGATTCAGCATTTTGATCAAGATATTACACTCAAGATGAAATCACCCGTCGATCAAGACAGACCGTTTAGAATCCACCTTAAAAGCGATATTAATCAGGGCTTGTTGGATCAAGATAGCGATTTTTACAAACTGGTTCATTTGGGCGCAATCGATGGAAATATCTATAAACGCCACGATGTTTTAACCAATGCAAAAGACGCGCTCACCTATTCAGGGCAACTCTTTTTCAATGTCGCGAAACTACCGTTTCAAATTTTCCCCATTGATAAAGCATCCCTCAGGGATGGTGCAGCCGTTAGCAGTAAAAACACAAAAATCATCAATAAACTCTATAAACTTATTCATCTTTTTTGTGTCGCGAGCATCGCAATAGGTCTTATTAATTTAATTCCATTTCCGCGTTTGGACGGCGGACAATGCGTTGATCAAATCCTCCATTTGCTGCGCGGAGAGAGCCTAACCAACAAATTCCGTGCCAATAGTTTTGCAGCAATTTTACTATTGTTATATGCAAGTGTTTTTATTGCAAATATGGATAATTTGCACGGCTACATTGACTCTTCACTCAAAAAAGTCCACGAATTTATAGAGCAAGATATTTTAAATGCCGATCAAGACGGCAAAACCGAATAAAAACCAACCGACAAGGATGAAACATGGCTGAATTAAAATTTACCGAAGACCACGAAGCAATATACGTTGATGGGGACACCGCGTGGGTTGGCATAACAAAATACGCACAAGACGCATTAGGCGATTTAGTGTTTGTCGAATTACCGGAAATTGGTAAAAAAGTAAGCAAGGGCGATGAATTTGCCGTTGTCGAATCCGTTAAAACAGCCGCCGAAGTATACTCCCCCGTCGATGGCGAAGTCGTCGAAGCCAACGACAACATCGAAAGTGACCTCGACTCACTGGCAAAACCCCTTAACGAAGGCGGCTGGATCGCAAAAATCAAAATCGCCGATGCATCACAACTCAGCGAACTTATGGATCAAGCCAAATACAACGAATATGTTGAAGGCTTAAATTAATATGAATGTGATAGAGTTACAATCAAAGACATATGTTTCTATGGGTACAAGCATACAATACTATGATTTTTTCATAGATGGTAAGTCTTTGCTGGATATCCTTCAGTGCGATTACAACAATATAGCCAGTTCTTTTTGTAGCTATGCGCCTAAAGAGTATTCCAAAAGAATCGCACGAGAGCTTCTTTTGGAAGTAAAACCCGAGTCAGGAGATAAGAGAGTGACTTTGTACCATGGTGAGCTTTATTCTGAGACAAAAGGCAGTAAAATATTAGAGCATGAGCCATTAACAGCAACAGTGACTGGTAATAGAAAATACTTTGAGTGGTCTGATTTTAAAGAGGAAGTAGATTATGAACAATATGATTTGCCTCCGCTGAGATTCGATCGTCAACAGTATCACCACACATTTAAGAGATTTACTGAATGACTTAAATTAAGTCGGAGATGCAGACTTTAATGTGTGTGTCTCATGTATAGATAAAAAGGAAGAAATATGAGATACCTCCCACAAACACAAAAATCTCGCGACGAAATGCTAGAAATCATCGGTGCCAAAACCATCGAAGATCTTTATGTCGATGTACCCGCACAAGCTTTCGTTGACGGAAAAGCATCATTGCCCGATCATAAAGGCGAATTAGAAGTCGAACGCATCATGCATGGCTATGCTAATCAAAACCACGCCGCATGTGATGGTCCTTTCTTTCTTGGCGCTGGCGCATATTATCACCACGTTCCTGCAACGGTTGATTACATCATTCAACGTAGTGAATACCTCACTGCATACACCCCATATCAACCCGAAGTGGCTCAAGGCACGCTTCAAATGATTTTCGAATTTCAAACATTTGTTGCACAAATCACAGGCATGGAAATCGCAAACGCGTCGCTTTATGACGGCGCAACATCCGCAACCGAAGCCGCCCTGATGGCGATGCGGATTACAAAACGTCGTAAAATCGCAATCGGAAATAAAATCCATCCCGACTATCGCGCTGTGCTTGAAAGCTATATGAGCAATTTCGACGACATCGAAGTTGTCGACGGTGGACCCGCAGATGACATTGCATGCGTAATCATCCAATCACCTGACTTTTACGGACAGCCACATAAATACGAAGCCCTCAGAAAGCAATGTGATGAAACAGGCGCATTACTGGTTGTTATCGTCAGCGAAATCTTATCGCTCGGCCTGTTACCCGCACCGGTCGAAGCCGATATCGTCTGTGGTGAAGCGCAAAGTATCGGCGTTGCCCTTTCATATGGTGGCCCGCATCTTGGTTTCTTTGCCTGCAAAGAAAAATACGTGCGTCAAATGCCGGGTCGCTTATGTGGCATCACCAAAGATGCCGATGGAAAGCGTGGCTTTGTCTTAACACTAAACACGCGCGAGCAGCATATCCGCCGCGATAAAGCAACTTCCAACATTTGCACAAACCAAGGGCTATGCGCCCTCGCATTCACCGTGCATATGAGTTTGCTTGGCGAAGACGGTTTTAAACAACTGGCCATCATCAACCATGAGGCTGCCTGCAAAACCGCAGATGCAGTAACGGCGATTGATGGTGTAACATTAGAAACTGATTCATTTTTCAATGAATTCACAATCTCATTGCCCAAAAATGCTAAGGACGTCGTAGAAGCGCTCGCACAAAAAGGCATCATCGCTGGCTACGCACCTCACGAAAAAGGCGATGAAAACAAACTCATCATGTGCGCAACCGAGATCACCCAAGACAGTGATATAGAAGCTGTCACAGGCGCGCTCAAAGAGGCATTAGCGTAAAAAACGAAAAGTAAGAAACAAAATAAAGATAAACAGGTTAAACCATGAGTGCAGATTTAAAAGTAGAACAAGCGATGAATGACAACCCTAATCACAACGAACGTGCAACCGAAGACGGCAATCGTGCCCTTCAATATGAAGAAAACCTCCTCTGGGAAAAAGAACGCAGCGACACGCCTGGCGTTGATCTTCCAACGCCTCAGGGCGTTGCCCTTCGCACAGGTCAGCAAGCCCGTGGTGATATCGGCCTTCCCCAAGTCTCTGAACCGCAAGCTTTACGCCACTTTGTACGTATGAGCACATGGAATTATTCTATTGACCAAGGCTTCTTTCCGCTTGGCTCCTGTACAATGAAACACAACCCGCGCCTAAACGAAAAGAACGCGCGCATCCCGGGTTTCGCCCATCTCCACCCTATGCAGCCCGAAAGCACGACCCAAGGTGCATTGGCATTAATGTATGATCTTCAACACTGGCTTGCAGAACTCACAAACCTGCCTGGTGTTTGCCTTGCGCCTGCCGCGGGTGCACATGGTGAGCTTGCGGGGATGATGACCATCCGCCGCGCACATGAATTAAACGGCAATAAGCACAAGACTGTAATCCTTATTCCAGACTCCGCCCACGGTACAAATCCTGCAACCGCTATTACATGCGGCTTTAGCGTTCGTAACATTCCAACTGGTGGAACAGGTCGCGTTACTGTCGAAGCTTTCAAAGAAGCTCTTTTTAAAGAAAGCGAAGACGGCGCAGAAGTTGCTGGCATGATGGTTACTAACCCAAACACATGCGGCCTTTTCGAAACCGATATCCTCGAAATCTCAGACCTTCTGCATGATGCGGGCGGCTATTTCTACTGCGACGGTGCAAACTTTAATGCACTTGTTGGAAAAATACGCCCCGGCGATTTCGGCGTGGATGTTATGCATATCAATCTACACAAAACATTCTCGACTCCGCATGGCGGCGGCGGCCCGGGTTCTGGCCCAATTTGCGTCACCGAAGAGCTCGCGCAATACATGCCCGTCCCAACTGTCCTCAAAAACGGCGAAGGGGACAATGCTTCATATACATTAGAATGGGAAGAAGACCGCCCAGAAACGCTCGGTCGTCTGAAAGGCTTCCAAGGTCAGTTCGGCATGCATGTTCGTGCATTAAGCTATATGCTGTCACATGGCGCAGACGGCCTTAAGCGTGTTTCCGAAGACGCCGTTCTCAACGCAAATTACATCCTCCGACAACTCGAAGGCTCTTATCATGCACCATACGCCGAACAAGGCCCATGCATGCACGAAGCCCTGATCACCGATAAACATCAAAAAGCCAAAGGCGTGCAAACCTTAGACATCGCAAAAGCATTGATCGAATATGGCTATCACCCGATGACAGTCTATTTCCCGCTTGTCCTACCCGGTACAATGTTGATCGAACCAACAGAAACCGAAAGCAAAGATTCAATGGATCGTTTCATTACCGTGATGAAGGAAATCGCAGAAGATGTCAAAAATTTGGATAACGCCGAAGAACACTTCCATAATTTTCCTAACAGCGCCCCAAGAAGCCGCCTAGACGAAGTCCAAGCCGCAAGAAAGCCTGTATTGAGATGGAAAGAAAGCGCGTAAAATCAAATTTTGTTCGCTGCAAAACAAGAAAAATTTGACATAGTTGACAGCATTTAGTATCAATCCTTATCTTTTTTATATGGGAAATAAGTAACTTTATTGCGTTCGTAAAATAGACGAGCGTAACAGCAAATTTTTTGCGTTTTGAGTAAAGGAAAATATATATGGCACAAATGGCAGATTTCACTGGTGCAGCGGATTTAAAAGTTGAAGTTGCTTACACATTTAGAGACTGGCGCCAATCTCTTTTTGGAATGTTACCATCCATTAATTTTCTAGCGCAGGCGCACCCAAACTCATCAAAAATCGCTAATCGTATTCAAACAGGTGGCGGAACTGATTGGGACTTAACAGCCACTAATAAACGTAATCCTGCTCAAGACGTTCAATCGGTAATGGGAGCGCACAAAGGTAATATCCAAGAAGCATTGTGGCGCGGCATTGTGGGATTAGGATATGATGTACAAGACCCTAGCATTCATAAACCAATGCTTCGAATGTTCGCAAAAGCGGGCCTGAATGTCGTTCAAAATTTCCACGGATTAAATGATCCGGAGTTTACGGATCCAATTGACCAAGCAGTCAGAGAACTCAGAGAAGAAGAAAATCTAAACATATGGTCAGCAGCCGTTTTATCGGTTGAAGACAACCTCAATTATGATGAAGACAAGCTTGTTGAATACGCAAAACACCGTATTAATGAGATGGATTGTAAAGAGATTTATCTCAAAAGTGCGAGCGGTCGCGTAAGTCCTGATGATGCAAGATCTTTAGTCAATCATCTGATGGAAGAATTTCCAGCTGACATTCCAATTAAATTGCATGCCCATGATACCTATGGAGAAGCGATTCCATATTATATTGCTGCTGCCGAAGCTGCGGCGAAACACGGGCGCACCGTTATTGTAGATGGCGTTCATGATGCCGTATCTGGCAACACATCACAGCCAAGCATGCTAGATATCAAAATGGCTTTCGAAATGCACCCCGATCCAAAAGTGCGTGCCATGGCGCCTGAATTTACTGAAGAGCAGATGGCAGCGCATGAAGCTGATCGCATAGGCTTGTTAGAAACACGCGCGCGTTTTTGGGAAGCAGAAGCTGGTTTTGATGCTGAAACACTAGATTACATGTATGACTGTCGTTGTCCGGGCGGTGCAGATGCTGCGCTTAAGAAAATGTTTGGTAACGAAGCCGCATTCCGAAATTATGAATGGCAAGATGTCAAAAGATTAATTTTTAAAACACAAAAGCAAATCGATGGCGTGCTAGGATCAGAAACACAAATTACGCCATTTGCTCGTATGCAAAATTTACAAGCTGCAACTTCACTTGGCGTCATACTATCTCAAGTAAAAATAGCGAATCCATCGGCGGGTAACGCAGAAATTATTAAATTAGCAGAACAAAGAATTGCACAACTAGAATTAGGTGGCTCTGAAAAACTTAAGGCATACCTGCAGAAAATTAAAGAAGATAAAACAGAAGTCGAAGCAAGTGGTCGTGAAGATGGAACGAAACAACATCTTATTGAACAACTTGAACAAGCAATTGAACAAACAGATTTAGTGAATCTTATCAAACAAAATATGCACCCTGCTACAAAGGGATATCTAGCTGGAAAGCTAGGGCAAGTACCTGAAAGCACCAATCAAGATCTGATTGATTTTGCAACTGCGGAGTTAGCAAAAAACCCACAAGTTGCACCACCATCATATGATGAAGCCAAAAATTGGTTGATTACAGATGGCATATTGCCGCCGGAAGCAGCCAACGATGATTTTGTACCCACAGATGATCAAGAGTGGAAAATTGTGATGGCGGCGACCTTATGGAATGGGTCTGATCGTGAACGCGGGCGAAAGCTTGTTAACCAACATGAGAAAGGTGAACCCGAACCTGAAGCGCCAGATTTCCCAAAGCACTTAAAGGGCTATGATATAAAAGCAATTGGTGGTCCTGCTGAAATTGAGCAAGTGGCATTAGATGCGCTCAGCATTGCGCGCGCACATTATCATATTGATAATATTGATAGACTAAAAATTGCTGAGACTGATGATAGTGTCATGAGTAAAGATGAATGGCAGAAATTTCATGAAGCAAAAATTGAAAAATCTGAAGAGAGAATAGTTTTAACATTAGGAAAAGTCATTGCAGATTTAAAAGAGTCTTATCCTGATAACGGAGAATTTGGTCAGGCAGTAAGTCAATTAGGACAAACTATTAAAACGCATTGTGCTAACAAAGGGCTTACAGAATTTCATCAAATACCAAGAATTACGCCAAAACTATTAAATGCAATAGGTATCAATTCTCGGGCACAACATGCACAACGCAACAGAGACATTTAAGAAACCCAAAAAATTCCACTTGCCATCCGACTTTCCTTTAGGGTATATCATTCATATTCCCTAAATCATCGGTTTGCAAAACCCTCACTGAGGTTACGAACCAATGGTCAAAAGGGTAAAAATTAGGAATGATCATGGCAGCTGAAAATACAAAACCCGCAAAAGCGAAAAAAGCATTCAATCCCGTCCGCTTCGTCAAAGAGGTCAAGATTGAAGGCAAGAAAATTACTTGGCCAACACGCCAAGAAACAACCGTCAGCGTCATTGCGGTCTTTATCATGGTTATAATTGCCGCAACATTTTTATATTTTGCGGACCAAGTGCTGGCATGGGGTGTCCGCTTGATCATGGGCTATTAATATAAACCGCAACGCAAACCGCAAGTTTGTTTGTAATTTAAAAAACCGCGAAGCAAACATAAGGGTGCTTCGTTTCTTAAAAAAGGAAGTAAAACAATGTCTGCAGCAAAATGGTACGTTCTTCACGTCTATTCTGGTTTCGAAACAAAAGTATCCGAAGCGATTAAAGAAAAAGCTGGTAAGCAAGGCTTAGGTGATAAAGTTGAAGAAATTCTTGTCCCAACTGAAGAAGTTGTAGAAGTTAAACGCGGCCAACGTGTGAACACAGAACGAAAATTCTTCCCGGGCTATGTGCTTGCGAAACTTGAACTTGATGACAATGTTTGGCACCTGATCAAAGATACACCAAAGGTCAGCGGTTTCTTGGGTGCGGGCGGAAACAAACCCGTTCCAATCAGCGAACGCGAAGCCCAACGCATCATTAACCAAGTCCAAGAAGGTATCGATCGCCCACGCCCGTCTGTAGTCTACGATATCGGCGAAGAAGTAAAAGTGACAGACGGTCCATTTGCGTCCTTCAACGGTATTGTTGAAGAGATCGACGAAGAAAAATCCAAACTCAAAGTCTCTGTATCCATCTTTGGCCGTGCAACACCGGTCGAATTAGAATACAGCCAAGTTGAAAAAGTATAGTTAACATAATAGTTGACTTTCTTTGTGAATACTAACATTTTCAGCCTTAATGGTTAAAAGGATGTAATAATGTCGGATGATAAAGGCCTGTTGGATAGGTTAAGGACGCAGTGGGTTGCTAACAGCACCCCACCAAAACCTCTATTAAGTAGTTGGAGAGAGTTCAGCGCATCTATAATCGGAAATCCTGAGCCAGCACCTGCCTCACTTCAGGAACCGCAAGTTGATTATGAAACACATCGTAATCGACATCTTTTGAATAGTGAAATTCGCCTCAAGCATGTAGGGTTTAGCCGCTTAAATAATCCGCAAAAACCTAAAAACGTGAACCCCGAAGCATACGCTGTATTTGAAAGCAAAAGTGGACAGACCATTCCATTAACAATGGCTGATGTTGATTCACTAGATTTATTTATATTTAACCCTGAAAATGTACGTGGCATAGATGTAAAAAAAATCGAAGCTTTAAAAAGTGACCTCGAAATAGCGAGAGACCAAATGGATGCTGGGCTCAATACCATGGTTGAACTAGGCTACACAGAGAAAAACCTACATTAGGTCTTATAAGAGATGACTATGATTCAATACGGTGATTTTGAAGCGGTAAGCCCAAGCCAATATAAAAGAAAACAGCTAGATTTAATGATCGAAGCAGTCGTTAATAATGGGCGTGTTTTAACAGTTCCTTCTTTAGATGCTGATCAAAAATTACCAAGAGAGTTTGAAGACGAATATGTTGCCGTTACTTTAAAATCACCATTACACAGAGTGTTCCCCGGTAATACATCCGCAAAAGATCAAACATTCGATATGTTTGCCGCCGATTTTGCGTATCTTCTGATGCGCCTTGATGAAGTTGAAAGAATGTTGTCATCTTCAAAATTCACAGATCAAATTATAACATTGTCAGAGGAACAGAGAGCATCAGCATTAGTCGCGATTGAAAGATTGCGTGTCGTTTCCTTGGACAGCTATATGGCCTTACATGCTATTGAAGAAAATCGCGCACTTGGCACAAATATAACAAGCGATGGCGCAGGTCAGGATTTAGGCGATGCGCCCAAAGAATTCTTCATTGGCTAACAAAAACCTTGCCTTCCCATCTCAGTTTCACTATAAAACCACAATTCGTGGAAAGTTATCTATGCATCAAGACCATACATAGAGCTGCACCACGAAGCCGTTCATCGTTTATGAAAGGATAGAAAAATGGCAAAGAAAGTATCGGGTTTTATTAACCTGACAATCCCGGGTGGCGCTGCTAACCCGTCACCACCAGTAGGTCCCGCGTTGGGTCAACATGGTGTGAACATCATGGAATTCTGTAAGGCGTTTAACGCGAAAACAGATGACAGCAAAGGAATTCCAATTCCGGTTGTGATCACAGTTTTCGAAGACCGTTCTTTCGAATTCGTCACAAAAACCCCACCTGCGAGTTACTTTATCAAGCAAGCCACAAAGCTAAAATCTGGTTCTGGCGCGCCTGGTCGTGAGATTGTCGGTACAATCCGTACATCTCAATTAAAAGATATTGCAGAAAAGAAAATGGAAGACCTCAATGCAAATGACATTGATGCAGCCATTAAAATTATCGGTGGATCTGCACGATCCATGGGTATTGATGTTGTGGAGGACTAGACAATGGCGAAACCAACAAAAAACAATAAAGCTACAGCTGAAAAGATTGATCGCATTAAAGAGTATAACCTTGATGAAGCGATCAAAATTTTAAAAGAAGCAGGCAAAGCGCGCAAATTCGACGAAACCGTTGAAATTGCAATGAACCTAAATATCGACCCACGCCACGCGGACCAAAATGTCCGTGGTATGGTTAGCCTTCCAAACGGAACAGGCGCTAAAGTGCGTGTCGCGGTATTTGCAAAAGATGATAAAGCCGAAGCAGCGAAAGCCGCTGGTGCGGACATCGTTGGTGCAGAAGACCTCGTCGAAGCAATCAAAGGCGGCAAGATCGATTTTGATCGTTGTATTGCGACTCCTGATATGATGGCAATGGTTGGTCAGGTTGCTAAAGTTTTAGGTCCAAAGGGCTTAATGCCAAACCCTAAACTTGGGACAGTGACACCAAATGTTGAGCAAGCTGTGAAAGATGCCAAAGGCGGCGCGATCGAATTCCGCGCTGAAAAAGCTGGTATCATCCACGCAGGCGTCGGCAAAGTATCATTTGACGATGCAAAATTGGCTGAAAATGTCAAAGCGTTCTACGGTGCAATCGTAAAAGCCAAACCGCCAGGTGCAAAAGGAACTTACATTGCGAAAGTTTCTATCACGTCATCCATGGGTCCTGGCCTGAAATTGGATACTGAAAGTTTAGCGGCTTAATAAAAGACTTGACGGGGCGACGATACTTGTTTAATTGTCGCCCTCGATAAACATATCTGTCCGAGACCGTAGGCACCAAGAGGAATAATTGCCCTACGTAGATAGAAAAAAGAATAACGGCCTAACCAAATTAGGGGAGCTGCTTTTTTCTTTTTCGGATAGAGATGACCCCCCAACACAATAGGCGGTCATCTTTTTTATTGGATAAATGAGAAGGAACTTAAATTATGGGTATGACCCGCGAACAAAAAGAAGCAGAAGTAATCGCCCTCGGCGAACGTTTTGCAAATGATGAGGTTGTTGTTATCGCACAATACTCAGGACTAACAGTAAAAGAACTGGAAGAGTTCCGTGGCAACCTTCGCCAAGAAGGTGCATCTTTTAAAGTTACAAAAAATTCATTAGCGAAAATCGCGATCAAAGGAACAAAGTTCGAAGGTATCGCAGATATGTTCGCAGGCCCAATCGGAATTGCAACATCGCAAGATCCTGTTGCTGCGGCCCGCGTGACACAAAAATTCGCAAAAGGTAATGACAAACTAATTATCCTCGGTGGTGCTCTCGGTGAGAAAGCCCTCGATGTTAAAGGAATTGAGGCGCTGGCGAAAATGCCAAGCCTTGATGAGGTTCGCGCGACTATCGCCGGACTTATTATGGCCCCGGCAAGCAACATCGCATCTTTGGCGGGTGCACCGGGTTCAAAAGTGGCTGCAACAATAAAAGCAGCAGGCGAAAAAGCGGAAGCATAATCAATACTAATAACCATTATTATTTAAAACTTGAAAGGAAACTAAAATGGCAGACGTAGCAAAAATCGCGAAGGAAATTGTTGAATTGACTTTGATGGAAGCAACAGAACTTACAAACATCTTAAAAGATGAGTACGGTATCGAAGCAGCAGCAGCAGCAGTAGCAGCAGCACCAGCAGGTGGCGCAGCAAACGACGCTGGTGGCGCAGAAGAAAAAGACGAATTTGACGTTGTCTTAACTTCAGCTGGCGGAAATAAAATCTCAGTGATCAAAGAAGTTCGCGCAATCACAGGTCTTGGCTTGAAAGAAGCGAAAGACCTTGTTGAAGCTGGTGGAAAAGTCAAAGAAGGCGCACCAAAAGCGGAAGCTGAAGAAATCAAAGGCAAGCTTGAAGAAGCTGGCGCATCTGTAGAATTGAAGTAATTCATTCTTCCTATAAGCTTTAAAAGCCCTGCGACTTCATTCGCAGGGCTTTTTTAGTGCAAAGCAAATCGCAGATTTGTTTGCACACTGAGAAATGCTTACACAAAGCAAATCGCAGATTTGTTTGTTTTTGTAAAAAGTTTAAATCGCAGATTTGTTCACTAACTTACAAATAATCTATTGACTCTGCTTGTTGTTTACGCCATAAGCAGACAAACTTTCTTAAGAATAGACGAAAGCGTCCGTGTTTATGTTTGAAATTTGCAAGACAATTTGTGCCACAATTAAGCCAAAAAACCTTGTAAATATTAGCAAATAGCCACTTCAATTCCTGCGACAATATGGGGCAGGGATGATGTGGTTTTTGTTGTTTGAATATTTTTATATTCATGCGAATCAAAAATAAATGCGACACGTGACGATAATAGATTGATATAGGATATAAAAATGAGCGCAGCAGCTTCACAAGACATCATTCCACCAGCAAACAGCATCGAAACATTCACAGGCCGCAAACGCGTACGTCGTAGCTTCGGAAAAATTGAGGAAGTTGCTCGTATGCCAAACCTCATCGAGGTGCAGCGTCAATCCTATGACCTCTTTCTTCAGGCAGATGCGTCTCACGAAGATCGTCTAATGCAGGGTTTGGAAGAAGTTTTTGCAACTGTATTCCCAATCAAAGATTTTTCAGACAAAGCGGAAATTGATTTCGTCAGTTATGAGCTCGAAGATCCAAAATACGACACAGAAGAATGTCAAACACGCGGCATGACATATGCTGCGCCATTGCGTGTTACACTTCGCCTTTCTGTGTTCGATGTTGATGAAGACACGGGCTTACGCTCAATTCGCGACATTAAAGAACAAGATGTTTACATGGTTGATATGCCGTTGATGACCGATAACGGAACATTCATCGTGAACGGCACCGAGCGAGTCATCGTGTCGCAAATGCACCGTTCTCCTGGTGTTTTCTTTGACCATGATGGCGGTAAAACACACGTATCTGGTAAATATCTCTTCTCATCACGTGTGATCCCTTATCGTGGGTCGTGGCTTGATTTTGAATTTGACGCAAAAGATCACCTTTATGTGCGAATTGACCGACGTCGTAAATTACCAGTAACAACATTGCTCCGTGCACTAGATTCTTCTGAAACATTGGAATATCGCCAAGAATGCGAAACCAATGACACAGATGTCGATCCTCTGTTGGTTCAAGGAATGTCAAACGAAGAAATTCTTGCGACATTCTATGAAACTGTATCCTACAAAAAAGATAAAAAAGGATGGAAAACGCCATTCAATGGTGAATCATTAAGAGGCGTAAAGATCACTGCCGACCTAATTGATGCAAAAACAGGAAAAGTTGTTGCTGAAGAAGGTACAAAAATCACACCCCGCAAGGCAAAGAAATTTATTGAAGAAGGCTTAAAAGACATTCTTGTTCAGGATGAGCAGCTAATCGCTCAATACCTTGGCGCAGACATCATTGACCCAGAAACTGGTCTAGTGATATTCGACGCCGGTCATGAAATCACAGAAGAAGACCTCGAGAAAGTAGGCGAGCTTAAGATCACTGATCTTCCGATACTCAAGATTGATCACCTCAATGTTGGCCCATATGTGCGCAACACAATGTTGATCGACAAATGTGATACACGCGAAGAAGCATTGATCGATATCTATCGTGTCATGCGTCCTGGTGAGCCACCAACAGTCGACTCAGCAGAGGCTCTTTTTAACTCACTCTTCTTCGACGCAGAACGTTATGATTTGTCTCCTGTTGGCCGTGTTAAGATGAATGCACGCCTTGAGCTTTCGGCCGACGATCAATTCCGTATCTTGGAAAAAGCAGATATTCTCGCAATTCTTAAATACCTTCACGGTCTAAAAGACGGTAAGGGTGAAGTTGATGATATCGATAACCTCGGTAACCGTCGTGTTCGCTCAGTTGGTGAATTGATGGAAAACCAAATCCGCATTGGTCTCTTACGTATGGAGCGCGCAATCCGCGAGCGTATGTCATCTGTCGAGATTGACACATACATGCCGCATGATTTGATTAATTCAAAACCTGCACAGGCATCTGTTCGCGAATTCTTTGGTAGCTCACAGCTATCCCAGTTTATGGACCAAACAAACCCATTGTCCGAAATCACACACAAACGTCGTCTCTCTGCCCTAGGGCCGGGTGGTTTGACACGCGAACGCGCTGGCTTCGAAGTCCGCGACGTGCACCCAACGCACTATGGTCGTATCTGTCCGATTGAAACTCCAGAAG
The DNA here is from genome assembly GCA_045106175.1 of Bdellovibrionales bacterium. Classification (GTDB taxonomy): domain Bacteria; phylum Pseudomonadota; class Alphaproteobacteria; order Micavibrionales; family Micavibrionaceae; genus TMED27. Next base: position 674 of record JBGCEF010000046.1, on the reverse strand, counting down.
GTCCAAACATTGGCTTGATTAACTCGCTCGCTACATTTGCACGTGTCAACCAGTACGGTTTCATCGAAAGCCCGTACCGCAAAGTTGAAAATGGCAAAGTGACTGACGAAGTGATCTACATGTCCGCAATGGAAGAAGCCAAATACGTGATCGCGCAGGCGAACTCAGAATTGGACAAATCCGGTAAATTCGTAAATGACCTTGTGTCTTGTCGCCATGCTGGTGAAAACGAAATGACACCAAGCGAACAAATCCAGTTCATCGACGTATCACCAAAGCAAATGGTATCCGTTGCTGCGTCTCTCATCCCGTTCCTCGAAAACGATGATGCGAACCGCGCGCTTATGGGTTCAAACATGATGCGTCAAGCTGTGCCGCTTTTGAAATCAAAAGCCCCAATCGTCGGAACCGGCATGGAAAGTACAGTGGCCCGTGACTCTGGCGCGGCTGTCTCTGCCCGTCGCGGCGGCGTTGTCACAAAAGTCGACGCAACGCGTATCGTTGTTCAGGCAACTGAAGAGCTTCGCTCGGACGAGCCTGTCGTTGACATCTACAAGCTTGCAAAATTCCAACGTTCAAACCAAAGCACATGTATCACGCAAAAGCCGCTCGTTAAGGTTGGCGATACTGTTCTTCAAGGCGACATCATCGCTGATGGCCCATCAACACAATTC
>JBGCEF010000045.1:0-52631 GCA_045106175.1 Bdellovibrionales bacterium | reverse complement strand
GCCTGCGAACTTTTTGGATGTTGGTCGTGGAGCCACAGTGGAGCGCGGTATAGTAGCGGTCGAAATGATTCTTTGTGATCCTAATGTTAGGGGGATTCTTGCAAATATCTTTGGGGACATCATGAAATGTGATGTGATTGCCGAAGGTGTGATCGCGGCGGCGAAGGAAGTGAATTTGAGCGTGCCACTTGTTGTGCGTCTTGAAGGGACGAATGTTGCCAAGGGTAAGGAATTGATGGCGGGGTCAGGCTTGCCAATTATTTCTGCGGATGATTTGGAAGATGCGGCAAGTAAAGTTGTTGCGGCCACACAACAGGCGGTCGCGGCTTAAGCTGTTTTTGATGAAAGGATATCATTGTATGAAACATCTTGTTTTGACGGTTGCGTCACTTGCTTTGGTTGGTTTTGTTGTTCCTGCTATTGCGGATGACGATGGTACGCATCATTTACATCATCATCCTAACCCGGATGATACCGCTTCTGATATTACGGTTTCAAAGGATGTGACGGGCGATGTTGTTGCATTTGCGCCGATCATTAATAATGACGGTGAAGAGATTGGGCGGGCTGATATTATTAGGGCGAACAACGGTGTTTTGGTGAATATTGCAGTGTCCGGTTTGCCAGCGGGTAAGCGCGGTATGCATTTCCATGAGGTTGGATCGTGTGATGATCACGATCATTTCAAAGAGGCGGGCGGTCATATTGAAAAAGAAAAACCGCATGGGTTTTTGCATCCAGAAGGGCCACATGCCGGCAATTTGCCAAATTTAGTTGTTTATGATGACGGTAGCGCCAATGTTGAGCTTTATTCGAATTTGGTGAGTGTGGATGGTGATGTTTTTCCGCTTTTGGATGATAATGGTTCTACGCTTATGATCCATGCCAATATTGATGATCATGTCACACAGCCGATTGGTGGTTCCGGTGCGCGAATTGCGTGTGGTGTTATTCAAGCGAAATAATCAGTCAAGATTTTAACAAAGATTAATAGAAAGAAATAGTTATGTCAGTTCTCGTTAACAAAGATACAAAAGTGATTTGTCAGGGGTTTACAGGCTCTCAAGGGACATTCCACAGTGAGCAAGCGATTGCATATGGTACCAACATGGTTGGTGGTGTGACGCCGAAAAAGGGTGGGCAGGAGCATTTGGGTTTGCCTGTTTTTAATACAGTGAAAGAAGCGAAAGACACGGTAGGTGTTGATGCGAGTGTGATTTACGTTCCACCACCATTTGCAGCAGCCGCAATCATTGAAGCGATTGAAGCGGAAGTTGACCTTGCGATTTGTATTACCGAAGGTATTCCGGTTTTGGATATGGTGAAGGTGAAGGCAGCTTTAGCAGGATCAAAGACCCGTTTGATTGGGCCGAACTGTCCGGGCATTATTACACCGGATGAATGTAAGATTGGTATTATGCCGGGTCACATTCATAAGCGCGGTAGTGTTGGGATTGTTTCACGCTCTGGTACGTTGACTTATGAAGCCGTTGCGCAAACAGCCGCTGTTGGTCTTGGTCAATCGACATGTATTGGTATTGGTGGTGACCCAGTGAACGGGACGAACTTCATCGATTGTATTGATATGTTCATGAATGATGATGAAACCGAGAGTATTTTGATGATTGGTGAGATTGGTGGCACGGCTGAGATTGAAGCGGCGGAATATTATGCGTCGTTGCCGAATAAAAAGCCGATTGCGGGTTTTATCGCGGGAGCGACTGCGCCTCCGGGTAAGCGTATGGGGCATGCGGGTGCATTGATTTCCGGATCTGGTGATACTGCGCCAGCCAAAATGAAAGCGATGCGTGATGCCGGTTTTGCGGTTTCTGAGAGCCCAGCGGGTCTTGGGACAGCGATTCAAGAGGCTATTGCGGCTTAAAACTTTACTTTTCATAACTTTTATCTTAATCTCTGGTTCATGTATCCTGAACCAGAGATTTTGGTATCTAAAAACCGTGATGTTTTAGACGAATTGCGTAACCCCTTTACGCACGCCGTTTGCTGGGATGCGCGAGAAGATGATCGGTTTCAGTCCCTTGTTGATAACGTTGTTCGATTAAAAGGGATGTTAGATATATCGGGAACTCAAGCGTTGAGGGTCAGTCTTGGGGATGCCTTGGAAGATAATCATAAATATGTTTTATCAGTTTTACCTGAAATACAGTTAATTGTGGGAGATGCTTATCCTGAATTTACGTTACGAGAACGTTTAGGGCGCTTGTTTACACCCCCGGGAAGTTCTAAAAATGCTATTCCTAGGCCGCATACAGATAAACCAAAAGTAACAGCTTATTTTTCTTTTAATAGGAAGGCGGACGCTCTGGCGTGTATACCAAATCAGTTTGCGGGAGTGAGCGATAATGGTCTTAATGTGCAGCATTACCCGGATGCCAGAATGGATAGAACGGTGCGTTTTCCGAGTAGTTCAATTTATATTGTTGATATAAGAAGTCAGGTGCATATGGGAACAGATCGTGCGCCAAATGATGAATGGCGTGTTGTTGATTATGCCGTTTTCTCTTAGTAAGATTATTTTTATGAATAAGTTTGTTTTTTGTACAGTTTTTTGCATTTGTGTTTTCAATGTAAGTTTATTGAATGCGCAGGAGTTTAATCTTTTTCAATGGGAGTATCGTGTTTTGGTGCTTTCGGCGGATGAAAAATCTTCGCAGGCGCAAGAGCAGATCGCAGTTTTAGAGGATCATTTCGATGCGATGGAAGAACGTGAGTTGATTGTGCTTCGTCTTACTAATCGTGTTTTGCGTAAAGTTGATGGTTTATCGCCATTTCCTTTTCAGACAAAAATTTTAGAAAACCGACAGGAACGCAGATATTTAGAGTCGATATTTTCGCGTGATGAATTGGTTGACGGATCTTTGCGTGTCAGTTTGGTTGGACTCGATGGGCAGATTAAGCAAGTTTGGGATGATGTTGTTCGACCGACAGAGGTTTTTGAGGCGATTGATGCTATGCCGATGCGTCAAAGAGAATTGGATGTGCAATAAGCATTGAAATTTTTTAGTTTGTGCGTATCGTATCAGTATGTTTTTTACTAATTTTACAGACAATCAATTTCAAAGACTTATCCAGCTCCCTTACCGTGCAGGTCTTTATGTTTCCGTAAGTGATGATGTTGGTGGTGAGCAAGCGAGTGAGAATGAAATTCGCGCTTTGGAGAACCTTATATATGGGTTTTCAGACGGTGTGTTCGGATCAGAACTTGTTCAGCATGTGATGTCAGAGACAATCAAACATAAGCATGAGTGGAAGGGTTGGCATGATGATTTGGATAAGGTGCCCAATGAGTGCGAAGATGCGTTAGCGATATTAGCAGGTCATTTTGATCAAAAAGAGCGTAATGCGTATGCAACGCGTATCTTATCGTTAGGTGAGGCCGTCGCTTTAGCGTTTCGAGAGAATGTGGAGGCGCAGTCTGGTTTTGCAAGGTTTAAAGCCTATTTGCATTATATGAAGTGCAATAAAATTGCTAAGAAAAAGAGTTTGCCGCAAAAAACTTTTGATGATTTTTTATCAATTTCCAAAGATGAGCGATTAGCGCTAGAAGCGTTGGCGACATCCTTGAATTTGGAGTATATTTAGCAGGCTTTAATGCGTGCTTGATATTGCTTTTGCTTCCAATTAAATCCATTATATCGAAGAATTATATAAGATAAGAAAGTTCCGATATGTCAAAGACAGAATCAAACATCACCTCTCTTAGCGGCGTTAGCGCAGAATATATTGCGCATCTCTATACGGAGTATCTAACAAATCCGTCGAGCGTTGATCAAAGCTGGCAAGATTTTTTTGGTGATCTTGATGACAACGAGATTGAGCTATTGAATGAAATGTCAGGAGCGAGTTGGACGCCGAAGGAAAACCGCAAATCAGAGCGCGCATTTGGTATAGCCAATGATGATCAGCCGAAGCATGGAACAGAAGCTGCGAAGGCGGAGGCAGGCCGCGGATCGCCGGGGCGTCGCAGGACGGATACTGTGTCTCGTGATGATGTCAGGCAAGCGGCCAATGACTCGATTGGTGCGTTGATGCTTATTCGAGCGTATCGTGTGCGTGGGCATATGCTTGCTAATCTTGATCCATTGGGTCTTAAGGAAGTCGCAAGCGAGGAAGAGCTTGATCCGTCTCACTATGGGTTTAGTAAGGCTGATTATTCACGTCAGATTTTCATCAATGGTGTGTTGGGTAAAGAATATGCGACGTTGAATGACATTATAGAGATTTTAAAAGAGACATATTGTTCTACGATTGGCGTTGAGTTTTTGCATCTTACTGATCCAGAAGAAAAAGCGTGGGTGCAAGAGCGTATTGAAGCTCCGAGGAACAAAACTGATTTTACCGTTAACGGGAAGCGTGCGATTTTGAAGCGCATGATTGCGGGTGAAAAGTTCGAGCAGTTCTTGCACAAAAAATATCCCGGTACAAAGCGTTTTGGTGTTGATGGTGGCGAGGCGCTTATTCCGTTGATTGAACAAATCATGAAACGTGGTGGGCAATTAGGATTGGAAGAAATTGTCGTCGGTATGGCGCATCGTGGGCGTTTGAATGTGCTTGCGAATGTGATGGGGAAATCTTTTACGGCGATTTTTGCAGAGTTTCAAGGGCAGTCCTCGACCCCTGATGATGTGCTTGGTTCGGGAGATGTAAAATACCATATGGGGACGTCTTCGGATCGTGATTTTGATGGTAATAATATTCACTTATCTTTGACGGCAAACCCGTCTCACCTTGAATTTGTCAATCCGGTTGTGATTGGTAAGGTGCGTGCGAAACAAATGAAACGAGGTTGTGCACAAGACACAAGTGTTATGCCGCTTATTATGCATGGTGATGCTGCTTTTGCGGGGCAGGGGATTACAGCGGAGACATTGATGATTTCTGAATTGCCGGGCTATCGCGTAGGTGGAACGGTGCATATTGTCATTAATAACCAAATCGGCTTTACGACTATGCCGAAATATTCGCGTTCTGGTCCGTATTCAACGGATGTTGCGAAAATGTTAGCTGTTCCGATTTTTCATGTGAATGGCGATGACCCCGAAGCGGTTGTGCATGTTGCGCGCATTGCAACAGAGTTCCGTCAGAAATTTGGTCGTGATGTTGTGATTGATATGTTTTGTTATCGTCGCTTTGGTCATAATGAGGGCGATGAGCCAGCCTTCACTCAGCCTATCATGTATCAAAAAATTGCTGCGCAAAAAACAGCCCTTACAAAATATGCGGAGCAGCTGATTGAAGAGAAAGTTGTTACCCAGCAAGAATTTGAAGAGATGGTTAAAGAATTTGATGGTGATCTCGATGATGCCTTTAAAGCAACCGAAGGGTATAAGCCAAATGAGGCGGATTTCCTTGCTGGCGCATGGTCAGATATGAGAGTCGCGAGCGAAGGGCCAAACCGTGGTGATACTTCGGTGAGTGAGGATGTGATCCAAAAAGTTGGGAGAGCGGTTACGCATATTCCTGATGGGTTTCATATCAATAAAAAGCTAAAACGTGTGATTGATGCGCGTGCAAAGATGTTGGAGACTGGTGAGAATGTTGATTGGGCGATGGGAGAAACCCTTGCTTATGCAACATTGTTGGAAGAGGGATATCCTGTGCGTTTATCTGGTCAGGATGTTGGTCGTGGGACGTTTTCGCATCGTCATGCAATTTGGTATGATCAAGAAACTAATGAGCAATATTATCCGCTTAAGGCGTTAAAAGATGATGAACCAAAGTTCGAGGCGCATGACTCTCCGTTGTCTGAGATGGCGGTGCTTGGATTTGAATATGGATATTCATTGGCAGATCCAAAAACGCTGACGATTTGGGAAGCACAGTTCGGTGATTTTGTGAATGGTGCGCAGGTAATTATTGATCAGTTTATTTCATCGGGTGAGTCTAAGTGGCTTCGTATGTCGGGTCTGGTGATGTTGTTGCCGCATGGTTATGAAGGGCAGGGGCCAGAGCATAGTTCAGCGCGCCCGGAACGTTTCTTGCAAAAATGTGCGGAAGATAATTGGCAGATTGTAAATTGTACGACGCCTGCAAATTTCTTCCATGCGTTACGCCGTCAGATGCATCGTGATTTTAGAAAGCCTTTGGTGGTGTTTACGCCCAAGTCACTTTTACGTCATAAATTGGCTGTCTCTAAGCTTGATATGTTTACCGAAGACAGCACATTCCACCGTATTTTGTGGGATGATGACCGTGATAAGCTTGTGAAGGCAGATAAGATTAAACGTGTAGTCTTGTGTACGGGTAAAGTTTATTACGATTTGTTGGCGGAGCGCCGCGAGCGTGAGCTTTATGATGTTCGTATCTTACGACTCGAACAGCTTTATCCTTTCCCTGGATTAGCGTTGGCGGATGAATTGGCAGAGTGTAAGAATGCTGAGATTGTATGGTGTCAGGAAGAACCAGAAAATCAGGGCGCTTGGCATTTTGTTGATCGTCGTATTGAAAATGTTTTGACTAAGCTTAAGCATAAATCAATGCGTCCAACATTTATCGGAAGACCGGCTGCGGCTGCACCGGCGACGGGTTTGATGAGGCGTCACTTGGACGAGCAGAAGAAATTGATTGATGAAGCTTTGACCTATTAGTTATTAAAAGTTTGACGGTGCTAATGTCAGGATTGGTGCTGTTGGGAATGGGGCACCGGAATGTTCAAAAAGTTGAAATGTGTTTCCAAAACCAATAACATTTTCTTGGGCTAAATTATCAAAGCTAATTTCCCTTCTTAGCACACCATCTCTCTGTCCTTCAGGGCTGCTTCCGTTACCATCAATAAATATAATATTCTATCTCTGCGGTTAATGCTTTCTACGACGCCAATATGCCCTTGCCAGCCTTCATTTCCTCTTGTGAAAAAGATTGCATCGCCGGGTTGCACATTGCCAGATGTAAAAAAGGCGCCTGCTTCTTGGTATTGTTCTCGAATTCTGATGACTGCGTGTTCTGGATCTAACATTTCGGGAACCGCCCCTTGCATGGCGTATGAGAAAAAGCTGGCGCACCACTCAGCAGGATAATTGATCCCTGCAAATTGTAAGAATTGACTTACTAATGTTCCTGAATTTTCGGCGCCAGACTCCCTTATGCCAACATATCCTTGGAATGTGTCTACAATTCTTCTTCTGAGCGCTTGTTCATTCATAATTATAGTTTTTTTGTAATTATCGCGGTTTGCGCTTAACAAACCTTTAAAATTGGCGGATATTCTTGATTATGAATTCATTCGATCTTTCAATTTATTTTGTGGCTGACCCAGCGTGTTGCGCAGGGCGATCAATAGTGGATGTTGTGGTTGAGGCTGTGCAGGCGGGTGTTACGATGGTGCAATATCGTGATAAATCTAGCGATAAAGCACAGATTTCGGCGCAAGCTGCGATGCTGGTTGAGCTTTTAAGTGACTATGATGTTGCGTTGCTTATTAATGATTATATCGATGTGGCACAGGCCGTTGGTGCGGATGGTGTGCATTTAGGGCAAGGGGATAAAAGCCCTGTAGAGGCACGCGCGGCTCTTGGTCATGATGCGATTATTGGACAAACCGCTTTTACGGCTGAGCATATCCGCGCGGTGGATGATACGGTTGTTGATTATATTGGTACGGGGCCATTTTATCCGACAAAGACGGATAAGGGTAAACCCGTTTTAGGGGCGGCGCAGTTTTCGATGTTAGCGGCTTTATCGCCTGTTCCTGTTGTTGGAATTGGTGGTATTACGGCGGATAATGCGAAGACAGTTATGGATGCGGGCGCAGATGGTGTTGCGATGATGCGCGCTGTTAGTGAAGCTGAGGATGTTACAGCAGCGGTTTTAACGTTTCAAACCTCCCTTAAAGGTGGCTTATGATACCCAAAGTATTATCTATTGCGGGGTCTGATCCATCTGGTGGTGCAGGCATTCAGGCGGATTTGAAAACGTTTGGCGCGCTGGGCTGTTACGGAATGGCGGTGATTACAGCGCTTACGGCGCAAAATACACGCGAAGTAAGTGCGGTTGAAGTTATGTCAGCGGAGTTTGTCAGGCAGCAATTAATTGCAATTTTTGATGATGTTGCGGTTCATGGTGTAAAAATCGGTATGATTGCAGATGCGCAGATCGCGGAGGTAGTGGCCGATATTTTGGAAGAGTTCAAGCCGCCTAATATCGTTCTTGATCCTGTTATGGTTGCTACCAGTGGTGATTCCTTGATCGATAAGGATGCGATGGGTGTTTTAAAGGCGCGTCTTATTCCGCTTGCGGATGTCATTACGCCGAATATTCCTGAGGCGGAGAAGCTTTTGCGTAAGGCGGTTTTGGATATTGAAGATGGGGCGCGTGATTTGCTTTTGCTTGGGGCTGATGCAGCTTTGTTGAAAGGGGGGCATCTTTCGCGTGATGTGATGAGTAATGATGTGCTTGCTTTTGATAAAGGTATCGAAGTTTTTAAAGCTAAACGTATTTTGACGAGTAATACGCATGGGACGGGTTGTACTTTGTCTTCTGCGATTGTAGCGCATTTGGCGAAGGAAATGGATTTAAAAGACGCTGTCCAAGCGTCTAAAGAATATTTGACGGGGGCAATTCAAAATGCGGATGCGCTTGGCGTTGGCCATGGGCATGGGCCAGTAAACCATTTTTGGAATGTCAGAAAAGGTTGCTAGTCAGCTTGTAAAGCTGGTGTTTGTTGTTGGGCTGGATCGGGTGTTTGCGTGTCAGGAGAATTTGATACTAACCATGCTAGGCCTAGTAAGCCGGCAATAATAACGAGTGGACCGACTGTGGATTCTATCATGAAACTCTTTTCAGAATTTTTTCTAGATGCGCGTCGATTAAAATAATTTTTTCTTATACAGTTTTTTTATAGATTTTAATCAATATGTCAAATATTATTCTTTTGAAGCTTTTTCCTATTAGATGTAAGTTAATGTATGCATGAATTTGAAATGATACGTGATTATTTTCGGCCGCTGACGATGGATCGGGCGGAGGCTGGTGGTTTGTTGGATGATGCGGCAGTATTGGATGTGCCGCGTGATTTTGATTTATGCATTAGTTCAGACACGTTGAATGGTGGTGTGCATTTTTTAGAGACGGAAACGCCGGAGAATATTGCGCATAAATGCTTGCGTGTAAATTTGTCCGATATGGCGGCGATGGGGGCGAAGCCATATTGTTATCAGCTAAATTTAGCGTTTTCGAAAATGCCGGATAAAGAGTGGGCTAAGGCCTTTACTGATGCTTTGATGGCGGATCAAAAAGAGTTTGGCGTGTTTTGTTCGGGGGGTGACACGACCGTTATTGAAGGGCCGATGTTGGTGTCTATGACGATTACTGGCTTAGTTCCGAAGAATAAAGCGGTAAAGCGTTTTGGCGCTATGCCTGGTGATATTGTTGTTGTGACTGGAAATATCGGTGATGCAGCGATTGGTGTTAAGGTTAAGCTTGGAATTTTAGAATTAGATGATCCGTCGGCATTTTTGTTGGCGTGTGATCGACCGATGCCTAGGACGCCGATTAGTGAGGCTATTCACTCCTATGGTAAAGCGGGGATTGATGTCTCAGATGGGTTTATTGCGGATTTAAGCCATATTTGTGATGTTTCAAAGGTTGGGGCGAAAGTGCGTTTGGATAAAATTCCATTGAGCTATGCTGCGCGGCATTTATTGAAGCAAGGCGTTGTTAATGTTGAAGATTTATTGACCGGTGGTGATGATTATGAAATTGCACTGGCGATTGCGCCGCAGAATGTTGATGCGTTTATTGCTGCGGCTAAAGAGCGGGGTGTTGATGCGCACGCTATTGGAGAGTTTGTGAGCGGTGAAGGCGTACAAGTTTTGGATGATGAGGGTACTGCGCTTGAATTTTCTAAAAAGGGCTGGACACATTTTTAATTTTTAACTGCTTATGGGGGCTTGCGTTTCGCGGCTCTCAGGCGTAAAAATAATGCATTAAATTCTAATAATAAGATCAGGATAATCATGACTAAAATCGTTGTTCCAACATTGGGTGAATCTGTTAGTGAGGCGACTGTTGCGCAGTGGCTTAAGAAAGAGGGCGAGGCAGTATCGGCGGATGAGCCGATTGTTGAGCTTGAGACAGATAAGGTGACATTGGAAGTTGGTGCGCCATCCGATGGTGTGATTGCAACGATTACGGTTGGTGAAGGTGAGACGGTTGAAGTTGGTGCGTTGCTTGGTGAGCTTGGTGAGGGATCGGGCGCGGCACCTGCGAATGACGAGAAAAAGGAAGAAGCGCCGAAGAAAGAGGCTGCGGTTTCTACGCCTGCTGCGGAAAAGGTTGAAGCGAAGACTTCTGATGAGCCGAAGACATCGCCTGCGGTTCGTAAATTAATTAATGATAATAATTTGGATGCGACGCAGATTCCTGCGACGGGTAAAGAGGGTCGTATCACAAAAGGTGATGTTCAAGCGTATTTAGATAGTGGCGCGGCGACGGCTAGTGCTGCTCCTGCGGCGAAAGTACCTGCGGCTCCATCAGCTCCGCGTGAAGTTGGCCCACGTGAAGAGCGTGTGCGCATGACGAAGTTGCGTCAGGTGATCGCAACACGTTTAAAAGATGCTCAGAATACAGCAGCAATGCTGACGACATTCAATGAAGTTGATATGCAGCCGATTATGGATCTTCGTGCGCAATATCAGGATCAGTTTGTGAAGAAGCACGGCATTAAGCTTGGGTTCATGTCGTTCTTTGTTAAGGCGGCGATTAACGCATTGCAGGAGTTTCCAGCGGTGAATGCGGAGATTGATGGCACGGATATTATTTATAAGAATTATTACAATATTGGTGTTGCGGTTTCGACGCCACAAGGTTTGGTTGTCCCTGTTATTCGTGATGCAGATCAGAAATCTATGGCGGAGATTGAGCATGAGATTGTTGATCTTGGGACGCGTGCCCGTGAAGGCAAGCTTAGTATGGATGAGATGACAGGCGGAACATACACGATTACGAATGGTGGTGTGTTTGGTTCGATGATGTCGACACCGATTTTGAATGCGCCGCAATCTGCGATTTTGGGGATGCATAACATCGTTAAGCGTCCTGTTGTTGATCCAAAGACAGGTGAAGTTGTTGTGCGCCCTATGATGTATCTTGCGCAGAGTTACGATCACCGCATTATTGACGGTCGCGAGTCCGTTGGCTCATTGCTTCGTATTAAAAATGCGATCGAAGATCCAGCGCGTCTTGTTCTTGATATCTAATTATTTGATTAAATTTTGCATGCGACCGCTGCTGTCGAGGTAGCGAAAGTAAGGTGCTTGTGATGATCCGTCTAAACCAAAGACGATGCGATCGCTTCCTGTGTTGTCTTTTAGAATGACGGTTGGTGAATCTTTCGGCCCATGCATGCGAAGTAGAAGGCGTAGATATCCATTTGTGTCATGCATACCAAAAAGCGATTGTCCTTTTTCAGAACCTGAAGGATAAGCACCGGTTTGAATTTGTAGTTTTTGTGTTTTTCCATTGAACAAGAAAAGAGCGCCTTCCTCGGAATTGTTACTGCCGAGTGTTACGACGCGTTTGCCATCATCATTATAGAAATTTGTTGTATAGAGCGATTTTGCTTTTGCGGCTATTGATGGGGCGCTGTTCATTATAATTGACCCGCATATGCCGCCTAAAAAGCTGAATGTTGCAATTGTAAGGAATGTCTTATGCATCTGATGCTCCTAGGATTTTTATTGTCTTGCTTTCGGTGAGTTGATGTAAAGCTTTTATGCCGTTTTCGTCGCGTGATTGAGATATGTCGCCAATAATAATCTTGTTGAGTCCCGTGCCAATAAAATTGACAAATTCGCGTGATGTGGGGGTGCGTGATGAATAGATGTAATCTTGGTTCAGGGTTAAGCCTTCTTTTGCGGCAATCATTAAGAGGCGATTGATGGGTTGAAGGATGAAGCTGTATTTATCTTGTTTGTTTTCGACGGTTTCATATGTGTAGCCAATGGTTGGTTGACGATCGACGAGGATTGAGACGGTTTTTCCACTTGGTGTTGTTGCCAGTGCAAGGGCAAATGGTTCTTTGGCGTGGCTTTGTTTTGCTTTCGATAGGCGGGCGTCCCAATCATTGCATGGATTAATAATCGCGGGGTTTTCTTCGTTTGGTTGGTAGTCAGGGGCATGGCGAGAGATGATTTCGAATTTTTCTTCTTTTCGATAAATGACATGGACGTCTAATCCCGCTTTTGCAGCAACGCGCATAGACATTGTTTCGAATTGATCGCCGCGGCGTTTGGCCCAATCTTTATCGAAGCCTTTATGGTCGATATAAAGTTTCGCAATGCCAGCTTCTGCCATGTTTTTCATGCAGTTGGGGCAAGGTGGGTCGGTAATATACATTGTGGCGCCTTTTGTTGCCGATGGCGCATTTAGAATGCAGGCGGTTTCTGCGTGGAGCGTTCCACTGGAATTACCAATTTGTGTTTCTTTGCCGATTGTTGTTTCGATGTTTTTTGGCCATTGATTTGTTTTAGAAAGCGCGAAGCCTTTACTGGCCAATGTTGCGGCGATTTTGTTCGTAGGGTGGGGGCTATCTTTTACGATATCCACTGCGGATTGCATATGGGTGTAAATGGATGAGGGAGGAGAATTACTCATACTTGATACAGTATGCGAAATTTTGTTGTTATGCTAGAAGATGTGTAATTCTGTCGGTGCGAGATTTATGGCATATCCTTCGTAGGGTATATGCAGCCTTCCTTCGGTTGCGGCGGTTCTTATGAGGTTTGTTCTTTGTGTTGCTACGCGGGAATGCTCAATATCGTTGCCATATGGGGAGGGTAGTTTTTGCATGACCCTCGATAAACGATCTAACATTGTTGGTGTTGTGAAATCAGACGGTAGCATGTGGGGTTTTGGCCCTTGGTATAAGCGTGATCTTTTTTGCCCTTCATCGACTTTGCTTGTGGTGTAAGAAACTGTGTGAGTAAACAGGTTGCTTGCATGTTGGCTGATTGGTTTTAATGCTGCTTTGAACCAGTTTCGCATGACTTGATCTGCGTGTTTGCTGTTTAAAGCGTTTGCTACATTTCTGAAGTTCCCTGTTAAACTTAGGATTTCCACTTCTGCTTCTGGCCTTGATGTGTTTGCCCAATCATCTTCATGCACAACGGATCCGTCATGTGAGAGAAATAAAAGATTTCCATGCGCATCGCAGATTTCGGGTGCCATGAAGACGGTGTTGTCGGCGTTGACCATTACTGTTGCTGTTAGGTCCGGAATTGTAATGAATTCTAGATCAAATAGACCATTTTTTCCTATCCTTGGATTGAGCGCAACGACATCGACGCTGATTTTACTTTGATCTATGTTTGCTATTTCTGTGGGGAGTTCTTTGCCGTATTTTAATTTAAGCGCGGCAAGGCCTGCGCTTATGTCTGATGATAATAAATTATCTTCTGTTTCTATTTCTTGTCGGGCTTCGTGGTTGCCGCGTGTTTTGAATGTTAGCTGCCAGTTTGTGAGGACGACTTCTCCGCCTTCTAATAAGTTTGCGTGACAGCGCATTCGCATGTTGAAAGGGGTTTTGTGCCCCGTTAGTCCGAATGTTAGGGCAAATTCACGGTAGTTACGTGCGTTTGGTGCTTTAGTAAGAATTTTATCCATGTGAGGGACAAATTGGCTCATGAGGTTTGTTGTATCTGAAGCCTTTGGATCAGGATAAGTGCTACTTTCTGGTTCACCATTATCAGGTGTTCCGAGGGTTCTTGTATCAGATACTAACGTTAATTGATTTGGTTGTGCGCTCATGTGTTTAATATTTTTTGATTTTTGTTTTTGATGATTTATAGGGGGTGGCTTTAAATAAGTCAATCATTATGACAACTGCTTTATAATTTGTGTCTGCTGATTATCAAATTATTTTTGAAAAGCTTGCATTTTCTTACTTTCGATAATAAGTTCTTTTAACTTCACATATTAATTGGTACTGCGTATGACACAACCACAGGAATTTCGATCTGGTAAGGACGCTGTAGAATTTGCAAGGCGGATTCTGGATCTGGAAACAAAGAGAATAGTGGAGGGGTATCAGGGTTTTATTAACGGCGATGCTCCGAAAAAGCCTGTTCGTGGATATTATCCTGAATTTAGTTTTGATGTCGAGCGTCTGACTAAACCAAAAGATAAAGCGAGGCCTTTGGGTTATTTTCGTTATAAAGGGCGCAATGCGACAACCGTTTCTCGATTAGATTCTCGTGGTGATTATTGGACAGAGCAGCTGCAAGGTTTAATCGACAATAATGACTTGCCAGTGAAAGTTGGGTTAAGTGAAACGCCTATCCCGCTTCCTTATGCGCTTAATGAAATATATGATTTGCGAAAGAATGTAGAGATTGCAGGCACTGTGAGCGATGAGCGTGCCAATGATATCGCTGCTCTGTTTGATCTTCCGGAAGCTGAGGATCACATTAGTGAGATGCTTCCGGGGTCTGATGATGTTCCATTAAGTATGTATAACGGAGCGATGACTGATCGTTCTTATGGGCGCATTATTCACTATACTGGGACGCATCCAAATTTTTTCCAGAGACATGTTTTATTTACGAATTATCAAGATTATATCGATGAATTTCGTGCTCATGCCAAGGAAATGGTGTCGCCGGAAGGGCAAAGTTTACAAGATCCCTATCTTGCATTTGTTGAGCCAGGTAACAATGTTACAACTGCGCTGGATTGTCAGGGGCATTTTGATTACGTGAAAGGGCAAACTTTAGGGCGAGCGCCTCAGATGCCTGCGTATCATTTGATCAGGGAAGATGGAAGCGGTGTTAGTATTGTTAATATTGGCGTTGGGCCGTCTAATGCCAAAACAATGACGGATGAGTTAGCATTTTTGCGATCAGATGCCTGGATGATGGTTGGGCATTGCGCTGGATTAGATAATCATATGGATATCGGCGATTACATTATCCCAAAGGGCTATGTTTTGCGTGATGGAATTATGGACCGGATGATGGATACGAATATTGATGTTCCTGATATATCTGAGATTAATGGTGCTCTTATTCGTTCAGTTAAAAAAGTTTTAGGTGTTGATGGTGATGATTTCAAACGGGTTTGCAGACAAGGTGTTATTACGACTATTGCAGATCGTAATTGGGAGACACCCGCTACGCGCGCTGAGTTAGAGGAGCTAACGGCTAGATTTCGTCGTAATAATTCCGCGGGATTAGAAATGGAAACAGGGACGATTGCAACAAACGGGTTTCGTCATAAGGTACCGTATGGCGGTATTTTATGTGTGTCAGATAAGCCGATGCATGGTGTTCCGAAAATGCCAGGTGTTGCTAACACTTTTTACAGAGAGCGTGTTAAGCAGCAGTTTAAAATTGCGATGGAAGCGATTGAAGAATTGCGTCTTGCTGGTAAAGATCCTAATAGCCGTCAAATGAGATCCGGTTTTGATTGGTCGCCTGTGTTGTAATTTACCCTCTTGCAATTTCTTCTAATTGCATTAGCTTCTCCCATGAAATTCATAGGAGAGTGACATGGCGAAAAAAGCTTCAGAAAAGTATGATGTAATTGTGATTGGCGCGGGCCCTGGTGGTTATGTATGTGCAATACGGTGTGCGCAGTTGGGGTTGAAAACGGCTGTGGTGGAAAAGCGCGAAACGCTTGGCGGGACGTGTTTGAATATTGGTTGCATACCTTCGAAGGCGCTTTTGGCATCATCGGAAAAGTTTGAAGAAGCCAGCAAGCATTTTGATCATATTGGCATTGAAGCCAATCCAAAATTGAACCTTAAGAAAATGATGGCTTTTAAGGATGAAGTTGTTGATGCCAACACTAAAGGGATCGAGTTTTTGTTTAAGAAAAACAAAATTGATCACCTTAAAGGCCATGGTGAGATTGTTGAGGCAGGAAAAGTTAAGGTTGGAAAAGATACTTATGAGGCGGAGAGTATTATTATTGCGACGGGGTCGGATGTTGCTTCGCTTCCCAATATCAAGATTGATGAGAAGAAGATTGTGTCTTCTACAGGTGCGCTTGAGCTGAAATCAGTGCCGAAATCAATGGTCGTGATTGGTGGTGGTGTTATTGGTCTTGAGATGGGAACAGTTTGGCGTCGTTTGGGGGCGGATGTGACCGTCATAGAATACTTAGATGAGATTTTGCCAGGTATGGATGAGGAAGTGCGTAAAGAGTCGCGCAAAATCTTCAAGCGTCAGGGTATTACATTTAAAACAGGGGCGAAGGTAACGTCTGCGAAATCATCTAAGACAGGTGTTGATTTGACTGTTGAGCCGGCTGCAGGTGGTGATGCAGAAACAATTTCAACTGATATCGTTTTGATGGCGGTTGGGCGTAAGCCTTATACAGATAAGCTTGGCCTTGATAAGGCTGGCGTTGCGATGGATGAGCGTGGCCGCATTGAGGTTGATGAAACATTTGAGAGTTCCGTTGAGGGTATCTTTGCGATTGGTGATGTTATTGCCGGGCCGATGCTTGCGCATAAGGCGGAAGAAGAAGGCGTGATTCTGGCGGAAATGCTTGCAGGTGAAAGCGGGCATATCGATTATGATCTTGTTCCTGGTGTTGTTTATACTTGGCCGGAGGTTGCCAATGTCGGTAAGACGGAAGCGCAATTAAAAGATGCTGGCGTGAAATATAATGCAGGGAAATTCCCGTTTATGGCGAATGGTCGTGCGCGTGCGATGGGCGCGACGGACGGGTTTGTGAAAATCCTTGCGGATGCGGCAAATGATCGCATTTTGGGCGCGCATATTGTTGGGCCGAATGCAGGTGATTTGATTCAAGAGATCGTGAGCGTGATGGAATTTGAAGGCTCCGCCGAGGATCTTGCGCGCACATGTCATGCGCATCCTACATTAACGGAAGTTGTTAAAGAAGCTGCTTTAGCGGTTCATAAACGACCGATTCATATTTAGATTTGTCGTTTTTTCGGCTTAAATACCATTAGAGTGCGACGCAGCACATGTTTTTGTTGCGTTATAGTGTGGTATTTTCGTAATTTTCTTATTCTGCATATAGAGAGAGTTATGAATGAGTATAGAATTAAAGAGAAGACAAGTATTAGTGGGGGGTGCTTCGCTCGTTGCTTTTCCTGGTGTTGCTTTAGGAAACCAGAGTTCTGATTTAGGTGA
Source organism: Bdellovibrionales bacterium (assembly GCA_045106175.1). Classification (GTDB taxonomy): domain Bacteria; phylum Pseudomonadota; class Alphaproteobacteria; order Micavibrionales; family Micavibrionaceae; genus TMED27. The sequence goes on along the minus strand of JBGCEF010000045.1, from coordinate 35,511 downwards.
CTTTACAGCGCATGAAGAGAGTGACGTTGATTTGGCATCTGCGGATGCCCCGCCAGAGGCGGCTTCCTTTGATTATAAAGGATTAGCAGCTCTTGCTAGCGCTGCTGCGGCAGGGCAAACAGTTTTTTTACCTGCGGTGGAACCAAAGAATGTAACATCACCAGAAGAGCCTGTTGGTTGGGTTTTGAAACCTGGTATAAATTACATCGAATAAGGAGTGAGTTATGGCGGATGGTGATTGTCAAAAAACAAAAGGACCTGCTGAATTTGGCCAGTCGACAGGTGCGATATATGATCCTTTTGCGCCTTTGATTCTGCATAGTGACCCTCCAAAACCTCGTGATGTTGATAAAGGTCCGGATGTTCCTGATTGGCAAAGGGTTTTTTTGACTGGTCCTGGATATTAATTTTTTCTTTTATGATTTCTCCTTTAAAGCTTTTAAAGCCATCTGATGGTTCTCTTTTGTTTGATCCGCGTTGGGATATTTTGGCACATGATGTTAATTGTTTAGCGTATGCCATGCAGGTTATAGATCATGGTTATGCTGTGCCAGGTATGTTGCAAAATGATGAACCGGATTACCTGCCGCCGAGTAAATTTTCTAGTGATGTCATGATTGATTTAATGGTGGGTGATGGTTTTCATGCTACGGATCAGCCTAAAAACGGTACGATTGGACTTGCTATGAGTTATGGCGATCCCACATGTGACTGGGATATGGCTGAATTGGATTTTTGCGGGTCTGTTTTTTTTAATGGTCAGTGGTTTCGAAAGAATACAGGGATGCCGATAGAGCACATTGAGTCCCCTGAGCATTCTGATGCATGGGGCGGTGGTGACGGCAAGTTTGTTTGTTGTTTTGATATTCCACCTGGGGGTGTTTTGTATCGTCCTAGAATGGCCTTGTTACAGCCTGATAACGACCTTATTCAAGCCCTTGGGTGAGCGTTTTTGTAGATGCGGAGCAGTTCTTCGGCGTTGATTTCGGTGTAGCGTTGGGTTGTGCTTAAGGAGCTGTGGCCCAGTAATTCTTGAATCTCTCTTAAATTGGCACCGTTTTGTAATAGATGCGTTGCGAAGCTGTGTCTGAACGCGTGTGGGGTTGCGGTTTCAGGGAGGCCTAGAACGCTTCTTATTTGGCGCATGGATTTTTGCGCGATGCCTTGGTTGAGGCGTGCGCCACGTGCCCCTAAAAAGATGGGGCTGTCTTTTGTGACTGGATAGGGGCATTGATCAAGATATTGCGTTATGGCGGTTGTGACCAGATCAATCACAGGGACGATGCGTTCTTTGCTCCCTTTACCGATGACACGTATAAACCCGTCTTCGGGCATGTCTTTGATATCAAGATTAAGGGCTTCGTTAATGCGTAGGCCGCATCCATAGAGAAGTGTAAATAACGCGCGATCGCGCATTCCGATCCAGTCTTCGGCGGTCAGCAGGTCTGCATTATCGAGAATTTTTAGGGCTTGGTTTTCGAAGAGAGGGCGGGGGAGTTTATGGCCTAATTTGGGGCTACGCATGACGTGAATGGCGGCGTTGTGCATGATCCCGTTTTTATCGGCCCAATTCAGAAAGTTTTTTACGCCTGATAGGCTGCGGGCGCGGCTTGCGTTGCTTGCGCCGTTGATAGACTTTTGGCTCATCCAGCTTCGCAAATCAGCGATTTTTACATCGGCTATATCGCCAATGCATGGGGTTTTTCCTGTGTGGTCACGCATAAAAGTGATGAAGTTATTTACATCGGACGTGTAGGCGCGAAATGTGTGTTTTGACACTTGTTTTTCCACGCGCAAATAATCGATCCATTTTTCAAGCGTGTGTGATAGATCGGGCGCGCATGTTGCAAGGGTGTCTTGTGTGAGCATTGTGGGCCATAAGATTACATAGGTAAATTGAGCCAGCTTCTGAATGATCGTTCGATGACGCGGGCGAGGAAGAGGATTTGATCGGTGGCTTGACCGTCGGAGAAGGCGTTGGGGTCGCGGCTGCCGAAGGCGAGGATAGCGGGTGGTGTATCAAGTGATATATCTACGCGGAGCAAAATTTGTGATTGTACCAGTGTTGCGCCGCCGCCAAAGATGGCTTCTGATCCGCTGATATTATCTTGTAGGAGGACGGGTTTGTCTTCCATCCATTTGTCGGTTGTTCCAGCGGGGATGATGCGCACGCCATTTGCGTTAACATGTGGGATGTTTTCGCCATCGGCTTCGACGACTAAAACTGAGATATCAACATCAAGGATGTTTGCGAGGTCCATTGTGATTGTATGGACGAAATCTTCGAAATTTTGCGATTCAAGGAGCCGTAGGACAGCCGCATGGACGCGTTGTTGATTGTTCATGTTAGCGCGGGAGTTTTCGATGACTTCACGTGTGTTTTCAATGACTTCTTCGCGGTCAGTTTTAAGGCGATCGATCATGTAGGCTTGGAAGTCGGCGGGTTGTCCGCGTCGTGCGCGTTTCTTCTCAGGAATTAATGCGTCGAAGGCATCTGGGTTTTCATCGAAGAAGTTTGGATTATCTTTTAAAAAATCAATAATGTCTTTTGGGGCTAGTGTCATGGAATCTGATGATGGCTGTAATTTTTCTTTCATTTTTAAATATTAGCATAATCAATATTTTGAGCCCAATTTATTTTCACGTTTTATTTGATATGTGGGCATAAAACAGAGCATTTTTTTCATAACTTTAATGACTAGCACTTTTAAAGTGCAATATCCTAAAAAGCCTAACGTGGTTCACACAGAGGTGCTTAAGGCACGAGGTGCCAGTTGTTTTTGATCCGTGGAGTTGGATTAAAAGATGGGTGCCGGGGTTATAAAATACTCTGCCCTGTGGCTTCCCAGTCTTTCACAAATGCTGCTAGACCTGATTCTGTTAAGGGGTGTTTGTAGAGTTGTCTTATCACGCTTGGTGGGGCGGTCATAACGTGGGCGCCCATTTTTGCGCTATCGACGATGTGAAGCGGGTTGCGAACGGATGCTACGAGGACTTCCGTGTCGAAATTAGGATAGCTGTCGTAGATACGCACGATATCGGAGATGAGTTGTAGTCCGTCTTGGGAGATATCATCAAGGCGACCAACGAATGGTGAGACAAAGCTTGCGCCTGCTTTTGCCGCTAAAATCGCTTGGGCGGGTGAGAAGCAGAGGGTGACATTGACAAGCGTGCCATCGTCGGTGAGTTCTTTACAAACGCGTAAGCCCGCTTCGGTCAGCGGTACTTTGACGGCGATATTATCGCCCCATTTTCTAATGATTTCTGCTTCTTTGCGCATTGTGTCGTAATCTGTGGCGGCGACTTCGGCGCTAACGGGGCCATCGACGATTTTGCAGATATGTTGGATGACTTCTTTGAAATCTTGTCCTGATTTGGCGATGAGTGAAGGGTTGGTTGTTACACCATCGACCATGCCTGTGGCGGCAAGGTCTTCAATTTCGTTGATGTCTCCGGTGTCTACAAAGAATTTCATATTGTGTCCTTTTGCGCGTTTTGATTTATTATTATTTATAAGAGATTTGAAAGGGAGTGCAAGTGGCAGATATTGGGGTTGTTGGTTTAGGGATCATTGGTTTGACGACTGCCATTGCTTTGCAGCGTGCGGGGCATACTGTGCATATCTATAGTCGTGAAAGCATGGAAGAGACGACCAGTTGGGCTGCGGGGGCTATTTCTTATCCTTTTGCGATTGAAGAGACGCGCCGCGTTGTTGATTGGTTTTTACAAACAAATGCCACTTTGGAAACAATGATGGATGATCCCGCTGCGGGGATTGATGTTGTTACATGGCGAAAATATTCTGTGCATGGCTTGTGTGAACATCCGTTTTGGTTGGATGACGTTGGCGGGAAAGTTTTAAAGGGTGCAGATTGTCCTGACCCTTATCAGTCCGGAGTTGAAGCAGAGTTACCTATGGTGGCTGTTCAGCATTATTACCCGTTTATGTTTGATATTTTTCAAAATAATGGTGGTGAGTTGACTATTTGTGAGCTTGGCGCGTTAGAGGATGTGCCGCATGCACATGACATTGTGATTAATGCTAGTGGTGTGGGTGCAAAAGATTTGTGTGGTGATGATAAGATTTATCCTGGGCGTGGGCAGGTGCTTGTTGTGAAAAATCCGGGTATTGCTCAGCACACAACATTGTTTGATCGTAAATTTTATATTTATCCTCGGCGCGAGCAGGTGATTTTGGGGGGCTCTTATGATGAGCATGAATGGGATCGCACGCCTGATGAGGATTTAACGCAAGAGATTTTGGAATGGGTTGCGATGATGGAGCCAGCATTAAAAGTGCCTGAGATTTTGGATGTGCTTGTTGGTTTACGCCCAGTACGCGCGCGCGTTCGATTGGAGAAAGATGTTTTAAATGATGGACGGGCGGTTGTGCATAATTATGGGCATGGTGGCTGTGGGTACACAGTTTCTTGGGGATGCGCGCAAGAGGTTCTCAATTTAGTTGAAAGCCTTTAGGCTAGCGTCATGACTCAAAAACAGCTCTTTGATGATGAAAAGGCAGAATCTGCGCAGAACGTAGTGTCTGTGCTTGTGCCTTATCCGATAGATAAGGCTTATGATTATGTGGTGAGCGATGGTGAGGATTATCAGCCTGGAGATTATGTGATTGTACCGCTTGGCGGACGTGAAATTTCGGCTGTTGTTTGGGGAGATGCGGCGGGGGATGTTGATCCGCGTAAGTTAAAATCGATTGTGGCTAAGCATAAAGCCAAGCCAATGGTTAAAGCTGTTCGGGATTTTATTGATTGGGTTGCTGATTATACGCTGACGCCTCGGGGATTTGTTTTAAAAATGGCGCTTTCTGTGCCTGCGGGTCTTGATCCGCCTAAGCCTGCGAAAGGTTATGAGATTGAGCGTGATGTGGGTGATGTTAAGCTAACCGAGAAGCAAGGTTTTGTTAGAGATGTTTTGAGTGATGGTGTTGCTCGTATTGCAGCGGATATTGCGCGTGAGGCGGGAGTTAGCTCTGGCGTTGTGAAGGGGGTATTAGGGAAGGGGATAATCAAAGAGGTTGATATTTTTAACCCTGCGCCGTGTAAAAAGCCAGACCCGTTTCTTGATGGATTTGATTTATCGGAAGATCAATCCAGTGTTGCAGACATTTTGATAAAGGGCGTGAAGGCGGAGGCTTATCAAGCATATTTGTTGGATGGTGTGACAGGTGCGGGTAAGACGGAAGTTTATTTTGAGGCTGTTGCGGCGGCTCTGAAAAAAGGGTAACAGGTTCTTATTTTACTGCCTGAGATTGCTTTATCGAACGCGTTTCTTGATCGGTTTCAGCGGCGTTTTGGCTGTTTGCCTGCGCTGTGGCATTCGGGTTTATCAACCGGTGCACGGCGAACCATATGGCGCGGTGTTGCTGAAGGGCATTCTAAGGTGGTGATTGGAGCACGTTCAGCGTTGTTTTTGCCATATCAAGATTTAGGGTTGATCGTTGTTGATGAGGAACATGACCCGGCTTACAAGCAGGAAGATGGGGTGATTTATCATGCGCGTGATATGGCCGTTGTTCGCGCGCATATGGGGCATTTTCCGATTGTTTTGGTATCGGCAACACCGTCATTAGAGACAATCCATAATGCATGGAATGGGCGTTATCAGCATTTAACAATGGCGGATCGATATGGCGGGGCACGTATGCCTTCTATTGATGTGATTGATATGCGTGCTGACAAGCCAGAGTCCCAGCATTTTATTTCTCCTACTTTACTCGAGAGCATTAAGGATACGATACGCAACGGATCTCAATCTTTATTATTTTTGAATCGTAGGGGATATGCGCCTTTGACGATTTGCCGCACATGTGGTCATCGTGTGGAATGTCCACGATGCACTGCTTGGTTGGTTGAGCATAAGCGCGCCGGCAAATTGCAATGTCATCATTGCGGGTACAGTTCGCGGCCGCTTCGGATATGTTCTGAATGTGGAGATAAGGATAGTTTTTCCGCCTGTGGGCCGGGGGTTGAACGGATTTATGATGAGATCAAAATGCATTTTCCCGATGCTAATATTTTGATGATGGCATCCGATAGCGCGGATAATCAGGATGATTTGCGTGTGATGCTTGATGATATTAGAGAAAATAAAGTTGATATCATTATTGGGACGCAGATTATTGCCAAGGGGCATCATTTTTCGAATTTAACTTTGGTTGGTGTTGTGGATGCGGATCTTGGGCTTACCGGTGGTGAGCTTAGGGCAGCGGAACGATGTTATCAATTATTACATCAGGTTGCGGGGCGTGCAGGGCGAGCAGAAAAGCCAGGGCAGGTTTTATTGCAAACGTATATGCCTGAGCATCGTATTATGCAGGCTTTAGCGCATGGTGGGCGCGATGCGTTTTTGGAAACTGAAACGTTTGAACGTGAAGCGGCACAGATGCCGCCATTTAGCCGTTTGGTCGGTATTATTATTTCTGGGCGTGATGAGGGGCAGGTTGTTCAGGTTGCTAAAGCGTTGGGGCAAACTGCGCCGCAAGGCGAAGCTATTATGACACTAGGTCCTGCGCCTGCGCCTTTTGCGCGTTTACGCGGCAAGTTTCGTTATCGTTTGCTAGTGCGTGCGGATAAGGCATTGAATGTGCAAAAGACGATTGGTGAATGGGTGAAGGCTGTAAAATGTCCGTCTACTGTTCGTATTTATATCGATATTGATCCGCAGAGTTTTCTTTGACTTTTGCGCGTTATACTTAGGTATTTTACAGAAAAAAATTGCTTTTTATGTGATGTTTTTGATATTGCATGTTTATGCGTATTGTCTGTGTATCTGATATCCATTGGGATGAGCATTGCTTGATGCCCCGTTATTCTTACCCGTCTGGTATTTCGCAGGCATCGCTTTTGGATGAGGTGATTAGTTTTGCAAATGGTGACGTTGATGGTGTTCGTGCGGATATGTTTGTTGATCTGGGGGATCGTATTCAGCAGCAAGGCTTGAGCAATCCGCATTTATCTAAAGGCGATTGTGATAATATTTATAGCCTTTCAAAACATTTTAACAGGCTTAACCATGATATCGAATGTGTGTTTTTAGATGGTAATCATGATGGTGCATTATTAAGTAGTGATAGTTCTAGGATTTTAGGGCGAGATGTTGGGTCGCGTGTGCTTGATTTTGATCAGTTTCGATGCGTGTTTTGGGGGGCGAGTGTGCGCAATGATAAAGCCATTGATGGGTATACTGCAACGCAAGATGATCTGGTTTGGTTGAAGGATAACCTTAGGGCTGACAAACCTGTTCTTTTGGGAACGCATATTCCGTTAGATGGGATGGACCCTGTTGGGCTGAATACAGCGGATGGCCGTTTTCAACCGTTTGTAAACCCGTTTTACAATAACAAGGATGAGATTTTGGATGTTGTTCAGGAATCTGGGACTGTTTTATTAGCGGTGAGCGGTCATTTACATCGTTACAAAAGAATGCCGTTAGTTGAGAGTACGCATTTGAATCCGCGTGTTGCGAAGACACAATTTTTGCGTTTAGCGTCTTTAACGCGTCCATGGACGAAAGGGGCGGCCACCGTCATTGATGTGACCGATCGGGGCTTTGATATTTCATCAATAGGGGAATATTCGCTGTTTTTAGATACGCATGGTGATACGCCCGAGCCGTTTAGCCTCGATTTTCCCGCGGCGGCTTAGTCGCTCGTTTTCCTGAATGGGTATTTCAGCCAACCGATGAGAGATTTGGGATAATTTTTTTGGTTATGAGGTTCTAAGCCATAGCCTTCGGGCAAATCTTCTGGGTGGTAGTATGTTCCGAATATGAGATCCAAAAATGAGAACATAGCGCAGAAGTTTTTGTTGTAGGCGCTGTATGCTGTTGCATGGTGCCAGCGGTGAAAGTTTGGTGATGCGAAGATGTAGCGCACTGGCTTTTCAAATTTTAGGTCAATGTTCGCATGCGTGAAATGATTATAGAAAGCAAAGATAATAAAGCCGATGGCGATTGTTGGTGTGCTAAACCCGAATACGTGAAGGATAATTACATCAAATAAAGTTGCGATCAGTAAATCTACAGGGTGTAAGCGCATAGAAGTTAACCAATTTAAATGTTGTGCCGCGTGATGGATAGAATGGAAAGGCCATAAGATCTTAAATGTGTGTGTGACCCTGTGTCGCCAATAGGTACTAAAGTCTATGATGAAGCATATGGCAATAACTTGTACGATTACGGGTGCTGTTTGGAGTTGTTGATCAAAAATCTGATAAGGAATATAGCTGGATATCAGTGCAATTATTCCTCCTGCCACGATAATGTTAAAAATGGGTTGGAAGATTGATGCGTTTAAAAGAGCGAGGCCAAGTTCCTCTTTGAAGTCAGATTTAAAAAAATTGACGTTTTTTTCAGCAGGGCGAATTTTTTCAATTAAGAAAAATATCAGACCAAAAATTACCAACTCAACGCTTAAGATTTTGAGTGTGTTTAGTGTATCCCAGAATGTTTCAAGCATGGTTACTCTTCGTTATTTTGCCTTTGTTCTATCCTATCATAAAACACTTTATTTTTGTTGTCTGTGTAAGGAACAGGTGTTTTGTGATTTGTATTATGGTTATAGATATAGATCACATTACTCGAAATGTTATCTGTTTTCGGCCAAATGTTATATTCATGGTTAATGGCGTGACGTGATAGGTTGGGGTATACTTTTTTAAGTGTGGCGTGAAGATTGCGGCTGAATTTATCTTCGAAATTAGCCGACAGAATAAAATTACCAACGATAACACCATTATCTTTTAGTTTGCTTTTTACGTGTCCATAAAATTCTTGTGTTACTAAATGTTCTGGAAGCGTTAGTGCTCCCAGATAGGCGTCGAGTATAATGAGATCATATTTTTTTTCGGTTTGTGTTAAAAAAGCACGAGCGGGCGTAGGGTGAAATGTTTTATTCGTGCCCAGTTCTTCTTTTAAAATAAGAGTTTCTGAAATTTTTAACAGGCTGGCGTCGATGTCTAAATAATCATAAAGGTTGGTGTCATCATCTACTCCTAATGTGAAGGCACCAGCGCCAATCACAAGGATCTCTTTTATATCATTTTGATTGTTAGCGATTGGATTGATAGCAATGTCTTCTATAAATTCGACATAGTCATGTTTTTTACCGCTTTCGGTTAGTAATGAAGATGAGTTGTTGTTGAGGACGAGGTTGCGGCCTATCTCTCCGTTTTCATCAGTTTCGATATATGTAATCGTGTTGTATTTATTATTTTCAACAATACCGAAAGCATCCATCACTTTTTCTGAGTTTAAAAAGAGTGCGCAGGCGGCGATGCCGATCACTATAATATTTTTTTCCGATAATTTTTTACGGCTGAGCAAAATGATTAATCCGGCCAAGATGATAAAATTGAGTGAAACGGTATGGTGTACGCCGATGAATGACATGAGGACCAAGGTTGAAAATACCGCACCTAAAAATGAGCCGAAGGTTGAGAAGAAGAGGATTTTCCCTGTGACTTTTGCAAGTTTTTCGCGACCGAAATAATTGCTGATGAGGGGAATTGTTTGTCCTAAAAGGTAGACAGGGATCACTAAAAATATGAGTGAATATGACGTTGTTAACAGGAGGCGATTTGTAAGGCCGATTTCTATTGCGCCCATAAAAAAGACATTGATCAGCGCGTAAGATAAGCCGATTAGCAATATGCACATTGATATAAAAAGGTTTTGTATCAACTTGCTTCGGATGCTTTGATATTTTCCGTTTTCTTTAAACCCTGGTTTGAAACGCCCACCAGCCTGATAGCCGAATGCCAGTGGCATAAGAACAGCCGCGATAATGATGGATACCGTGTCTGTACCGCTTCCGACGAAGGGTATTGTTTGACGAATGGCTAGGAGTTCAGAGGAAAGGACCACATAGCCCTCTAAAATGATGACCGCAAAAAGTGCGAAAATGGGCAGAGTTTTGTTCATTATTAAACTTTGTCTCGTAAGGTTATATTTTCACGTTATAATAACCTATGTTTACTGGCATATTGTCTTTTTGTAAAAAATTATCGTCTCGTCCACAAAAGATTTCAGATGGTTTAACATCCACAGACCTCTTAAAAAGCCTCGCTTTGATTTTAATGTTTGTGGATCATATCGGGCATTTCTTTTATCCAGATGAAGAATGGTTTCGCGTTGTTGGGCGTTTGTCTGTGCCGATTTGGTTTTTTCTGATCGGGTATGCTGATGTGCGTAAGGTGCAAGGGGTCATATGGTTGGGTGGTTTCGTTGTTTTGTTAAGCACGCTCATTAGCGGTTATTATATTTTTCCACTTAATGTGCTTTTTACTTTAGCGCTTGCGCGGTTATGGGTGGACCGATTGATGTTTGGTGCGTTGCAAAATTATGAAGCCTTTGTTGGCATGTTTTTTATTCTGCTGTTTTTAGGTGTACCAAGCGCGATGTTTTTCGAATATGGCGCGTTTGGTATGATGTTTACTGTGTTTGGATATATGCGGCGTCACCATGAAGGTTTAGAGATAAGGCCGCTGGCTAAGTATGGTTTTTTGGTGGCTATCGGTGTCGTTTATGTCGCTTTTTCAGGTCTGTCGTTAACAGCATTTTCAAATGCGCAGCTTTTGTTTTTATCAGTTGCTTTGTTTTTCTTGATGATGGTGATGTATCATTTCAGGCGATGTGAATTTGTTAGTGTTCCGCAAGGCCTTGAGAGGTTCATGATTCCATTTAAAATTTTGGGGCGGCATACGCTTTTGATTTATGTTTTGCATCTCTCGTTATTAAATATTTTAATGATTTTTATCGGGGATGAGCGATATGGTTTTGGGCAGGTGCAAATTTTAGTGCCGCCATTTCAAGAAGCTATTCGAGCTATCTTGTAAAAATATTTCAAAAATCTTTGTGATATTGGGTTTTAGACTCTTGTCAGGGGCTAAAGGCTATGCTAAATCACGGCCATAAAATTTATAAATGTTGAACGTAAGGGTAATCATCAGTGTCTCAATCAGCGAAGTCATCATCCATCGTTGCATCTCGTTATGTCGGGGCCCTCATTGATTTAGCAGAAGGTTCTAAGAAGCTTAAAGATATTGAAAAAGATTTCTCTGATCTTGCGGCCATGGTTGAATCTTCAACTGATCTGCAACAGCTTATTCGTTCTCCAATTTTGAACGAGAAACAGCAAAGTAATGCCGTTGAAGCGATTTCGAAGAAGGCGCGTTTTACAAGTATCACAACAAATTTTCTAAAAGTCTTAATTCAAAACCGTCGCTTAAATTATTTAGAATCAATTTTATCAGTGTTTAAAGTTGAGATTGCCAAGCGTCGCGGTGAAATAATTGTGAAGGTTGAAACAGCGCAAGATTTGAGCGCAACGCAAGTTAAGAATTTGCAGGCAGTGCTTAAAAAAGAGACGGGTGCGAATATTGCCCTTCAAGCTGAAGTTGATCCATCTATATTAGGTGGCATTGTTGTTACCGTTGGGTCGCACATGATTGACGATTCCGTCGCAAGAAAGTTAGAGCGTCTAAAAATATCTATGTCGGATGCGGGCGCTAATCAAAATACAAATTTAAAAGAAGTTAGTTAAAAGAGGAAAAAAACCATGGAAATTCGTGCAGCAGAGATTTCTGATATTCTGAAAAAACAAATTGCGGACTTTAGTGCGCAAGCCGATGTGGCCGAAATTGGTCAGGTCTTAAGTGTTGGTGACGGTGTTGCTCGCGTTTATGGTTTGGACAACATACAAGCGGGTGAAATGGTTGAATTCCCGAGCGGTATTAAAGGTATGGCTCTTAACCTTGAGATTGATAATGTTGGTGTGGTTGTTTTTGGTAATGACCGTGACATTAAAGAGGGTGATATTGTTCGCCGTACAGGAACAATCGTTGAAGTACCAACCGGTAAAGGTTTGTTAGGCCGCGTTGTTGATGGCCTTGGTAATCCTATTGACGGAAAAGGTCCTTTGAAAGATGTGACTATGTCACGTGTTGAAGTGAAGGCACCAGGGATTATTCCACGTCAGTCTGTTTTTGAGCCAATGCAAACAGGTCTTAAAGCTGTTGATGCGCTTGTGCCGATTGGTCGTGGTCAGCGTGAGTTGATTATTGGTGACCGTCAGACAGGAAAGACAGCGGTGGCTGTTGATGCAATTATTAATCAGAAGACGATTAACAAAGCGGCGGATGAGAAAAAGCATCTTTATTGTGTTTATATTTCAATCGGCCAGAAGCGTTCAACGGTTGCTCAGCTTGTTAAAGAATTAGAAGAGCAGGGCGCGATGGAATATACGACTGTTGTTGCGGCGACGGCATCTGATCCTGCGCCGATGCAGTTCTTGGCGCCATATACAGGATGTGCGATTGGTGAATATTACCGTGATAATGGGCTTCATTCATTAGCGGTTTATGATGACCTTTCAAAGCAAGCTGTTGCGTATCGTCAGATGTCATTGCTTCTTCGTCGTCCTCCGGGTCGTGAAGCGTATCCTGGTGATGTTTTCTATATTCACTCTCGTCTTCTTGAGCGTTCAGCTAAAATGTCAGATGAGAATGGTGGTGGTTCATTGACGGCGTTGCCGATTATTGAAACACAGGGTGGAGACGTTTCGGCCTATATTCCGACGAACGTAATTTCGATTACGGATGGTCAGATTTTCCTTGAGACAGGTTTGTTTTATAAAGGTATTCGTCCTGCGATTAATGTTGGTTTGTCTGTTTCTCGTGTGGGATCAGCCGCTCAGATTAAAGCGATGAAACAGGTTGCGGGTACGATTAAACTTGAGCTTGCGCAATATCGTGAAATGGAAGCCTTCGCGCAGTTTGCTTCAGATCTTGATGCATCAACGCAGCAATTACTGTCACGCGGGCAACGCCTTACACAGCTTTTGAAGCAGCCTCAATATTCTCCATTAACAGTGGAAGAGCAGGTTATAGTGATTTTTGCGGGTACTAAAGGGTATCTTGATGATATTGCTGTTGACCAGGTTGGGGCTTACGAGCAGCGTTTGGTTTCTGATATTCGTAGTAATGCAGGCGAGATCCTTGATACTTTGAATGAAACGAAGAAGATTGATGATGCTTTGGAAGCGAAGCTTCATAAGTATCTTGGTGATTTTACAAAAGGTTTCACAAACGCAGCGGAAGCAGCTTAATTCAATCGGAATAATTTTTAGCAGAGTTTACACAACATGCCTTCATTAAGAGATTACAGAGACCAGATTACGTCTGTTAAATCGACAAAGAAAATTACTTCCGCGATGAAGATGGTTGCGGCGTCTAAGCTTCGTCGCGCGCAACAGCAAGCAGAAGCGTCTCAGCCTTATGCAGAAAGCATGTCTAAGATGCTCTCGCGCGTGGCGGCGAACGTTACGATAAGCGATGCGAGTTCTAAGCTTTTGGCTGGAACGGGCTCAGATCAGAAACATCTTTTGGTTGTTGTGACGGCGGATCGTGGTCTTTGTGGTGGTTTTAACTCTAACCTTGCACGTGCGGCGCGCGTGAAAGCGCTTGAGCTGAAGGCCGAGGGTAAAGACGTTTCTATTATCTGTGTTGGTCGTAAGGGGCGCGATGCGCTTCGTAGTGAATTTAGCGGGCAGATTTGGCAGAGCTTTATTGGCGTGTTAGCGGCGAAAAAGATTGAATATGCGGAAGCTAGCAAGATTACGGATTATATCCTTGAGAAGCTTGATGCAGGTGAGTTTGATGTTTGTAGCCTTGTTTATAACGAGTTTGTTTCCGTGCTTACACAAAAGCCTACGGTGCAGCAATTAATTCCGTTTAAATTGCCAGCAGTTGAAGATTTGGAAGATAATCTTGATGATTCTTCCAAAGCCGAAACTTCGGGTGCACCTTACTCATTTGAACCTGAAGAAGAACAAATTTTGGATGAATTATTACCACGCAATGTTGGTGTGCAGGTTTTTCGCGCATTATTAGACAGTGCAGCGGGTGAGCATGCGGCGCGTATGACTGCGATGGATAATTCAACGCGTAATGCGGGTGATATGATTGATAATTTGACGTTGAAGTATAACCGTGCCCGTCAGGCGCAGGTGACAAAAGAATTGATTGAAATTATTTCAGGGGCGGAAGCCGTTTAACACATTAGTAGAGTTTAGAAAAAGAGGAACGAGACATGGCAGAAAAGAAGACAGCAAAGAAAGCACCTGCGAAAAAAGCAGCGCCTAAAAAAGCAGCAGCTAAAGGTGCAGTTGGAACGGTAGCACAGGTAACTGGTGCGGTTGTTGATGTGAAATTTGAAGAGGGCGAGGTTCCTGCAATCTTGAACTCACTTGAAACAGTGAATGTTGCAAACGAAGGTAAGACGCTTGTTCTTGAGGTTGCGCAACATCTTGGTGAGAATACAGTGCGTGCGATTGCGATGGATATGACCGATGGTCTTGTTCGCGGTCAAGAGGTTGTTGATACGGGTGAGGGTATTTCTGTTCCTGTTGGTCCTGAGGTTCTTTCACGTATTATGAATGTGACAGGTGAAGCGATTGATGAAGGTCCTGAGCTTAAGACAAAGACGAAGTGGGAAATTCACCGTGATGCACCAACGTTTGAAGATCAAGCGACAGAAGTTGAGCAGCTTGTGACAGGTATTAAAGTTGTTGACCTTCTCTGCCCATACTCAAAAGGTGGTAAAATTGGTCTCTTCGGTGGTGCCGGTGTAGGTAAGACAGTTACAATTCAGGAATTGATCAACAACATTGCAAAAGGCCACGGTGGTGTGTCTGTTTTTGGTGGTGTTGGTGAGCGTACGCGTGAGGGGAATGACCTTTACCATGAGATGATGGAAGCGGGCGTTATTAAAGAGCATGACTATAAGAATTCAAAAGTTGCGCTTGTGTTTGGTCAGATGAATGAGCCGCCAGGTGCGCGTGCGCGTGTTGCGCTTTCTGCGCTTACTATGGCGGAATATTTCCGTGATGAAGAAGGACAAGATGTTCTCTTTTTCCTTGATAATATTTTCCGTTTCACACAGGCCGGTTCGGAAGTGTCAGCGCTTCTTGGTCGTATTCCTTCTGCGGTGGGTTATCAGCCTACGCTTTCAACTGAAATGGGGAATATGCAGGAGCGTATTACTTCAACGAATAAGGGTTCAATTACATCTATTCAGGCTGTTTATGTTCCTGCGGATGACTTGACTGACCCTGCGCCTGCTGCAACATTCGCTCACTTGGATGCGACGACTGTTCTATCGCGTGCGATTTCAGAGATGGGTATTTACCCTGCGGTTGATCCGCTTGATTCTACATCCCGTATTCTTGATGCGCGTGTGATTGGTGATGAGCATTATAGCGTTGCAAACCGTGTTCAGCAGACATTGCAGCAATACAAATCATTGCAAGATATTATTGCGATTTTGGGTATGGATGAATTGTCGGAAGAAGATAAATTGGTTGTTGCGCGCGCGCGTAAGATCCAGCGCTTCCTTTCACAACCATTCCATGTTGCGGAAGTCTTTACAGGCACTCCAGGTGTGTTTGTTCAGCTTGAAGATACAATTAAAGGGTTTAAAGGCATTGTTGATGGTGATTATGATCATCTTCCTGAGAATGCTTTTTATATGGTCGGTACTATTGATCAAGCTTTGGAAAAAGCGCAGAAAATGGCTGCCGAAGCCGCGTAAAGCTATGATTTTTTCACGCTGGTCGTTGTTAAGCTGCAGCAGACGTATAAGAATACGTCTCAGTCTTGTTTAACCAGCCAGTGTAAAAAACTCTTTGTCTTATTATTAGGAGCATATGATGACTGAAGAACGTGACGTAGAAAAAGAATATACGAACAAGCAATTTGTCGAAAAATTACGACGTTTAGCGGATTGCGTTGAGACAGGTGAAAACTTCGAAATTCAAATTGCTGGTGAGCGTATTTATGTTCCGGATCGTGCAAAGTTTACGATCGAGCATGAGCGTGAAGATGGCGAGCATGAAATTGAATTTCAGATTAAATGGAGCGATTAAATTATGGCTGAGGCTGCACAAAAAACAATTCAATTTGAACTTGTTTCTCCGGAAGAGCGTTTAATTTCCGAGCCTGTTAATATGGCGGTTATTCCGGGGACAGAAGGTAAGTTTGGCGTGTTGGCCGGTCACTCTGCGCTTGTGGCGACATTGAAGAACGGTGTCGTTGAATTGCAAATCGAAGGGCAAGAGCCACGTCGTATTTTTATTGCAGGTGGTTTTGCCGATGTTACAGCTGAGCAGTGCAGCGTTTTGGCGGAAGAGGCGATTAATGTCTCTGATCTTAACAAGGCAGAGCTTGAGCAACAGGCAGCTAATCTTCAGCAGGACCTTGATCTTTCTAAGGAAGCGGCAGATATAGCGCGTGTAGAGAAAAAGATTGCATTGGTAAATGCAAAATTAGACGCAATCGCGGCTTAATTTTATTGACATAATTTCTTTTGGCTTCTAATCTCCCTGCTTACTGGGAGTTTTTATGAATAGTTTAGTTTCAAGTTTAGCTTTTGTGGCTGGCTTATCATTATCATCAGCAGCTACAGCTGAAGATCGTTCTAATGCGATTATTCCTGATGGTGAGCAAAGCTATAGTTTACCTTTTAGTTTTTCTGGTGCGGAAAAACCTTTTACTGCTAATGATGTTTCTCGGCAGCTGAGCCAAAATAGTTTTGCGTATTATTCAGAGATTGACGATGTGATTGATTATATAAAGCCACATCATTTTGGTGTTGATACGCTTCCTGAGACAGATGAGGCAACTCTTCTTGTTTGGAGGGCTTTTAACGAGGAATACTACGCACGTTTATTTCCTGAAGGTAGTCAACAATACGACCTTGCGAAACAGTTTTTATCCGGTGATATTCCTTATGCTGGATTTGAAACTATTGTATCTGCCATTAAAGATAGCGAGCACATCAACGGGTTTAACAGACCAGTTGATCAATATTTGAGCATGATAGAAAGTTTAAAGGGGGTTCGTTTAACTCCTGATCAGGGAGAAACTCTTAAACAAATTATTTCAGAGAATTATGATGCTCTCGTTGATTTTTCTGTGCGTGCTGAATTAGCGGTTGGTTTTTTAGGAACTGATGCAAGACCGGTTGTGAATGAATATATTGATCGGTGGGTTAGGTTTGAAGACGAATTATGGGATGAGTTAGAACGCAGAGATCCAAGTTTTCATATGCCTGAGAATGTATATGAAATTTAGTGTTTTAGTTATCCGCCTTACCCCATTTATCTTCGTGTAAATCAATTTCTACATACTCTTGGTTGCTAAGGTCTTTGCGTAAGTCTGCTTCATCTGTGCCGACGGTGAAAAGTTCCAAGCAGTGTTGTGTGATGAAGCGTTCTTTTTCTGCGGTTTTGATCCAGCTTATTAAGTGATCGAATTCTCCGGATTCGTTTAAAAAGCCAATGGCGCGTTTGTGTTTATGTAGTTGTTTTAAGCCGATAGCGCAGATGGCGTAGTATGTGTTTTCGATTGAGGCGATGTCGATGAGGATTGGTTCTTTTGTATCGCGTGCGATTTCGTCTTCAAAATGTGGAAAGCGATCTGCTTGTGATATTGGGGCTGGTGGATGTGTGAAATTTTCTAATGCTGGGATAACATCTTCAACGCTATCTACTACGGCTAAAAATCTTTCATCAAAGTCGGGCAAAGTTTTAATATATGCAATGATATCATCCCAATAGCCTTCTATATTGATTAATACTAATGGTGTGTTGTGCAGTCCGAGATTGCCCCAATATAAAACTTCTAGGGCTTCATCCATGGTGCCGAAACCCCCGGGAAGGGTGATGATAGCATCAGCCATGTTGAACATGCGTTTTTTGCGATCCCATAAATCTTCGACCATGATTGTCTGGCTTAGGTTTTTAAGAATGCGTTCGCTGTCTTTTAATTTGCGAGGTATTATTCCAGTTACATGTGCGCCTTCGTTTAACGCTGCTGTTGCAACGCGACCCATTAAGCCGGCGTCCATGCCACCATAGACAAGTTTTTTATTGGAGCGTCCAATGATTGCGCCCATTTGTGTCGCAGCATTTTGGAATATATCACGGGCGTGCCCGGATGAGCCGAGATAAACAGTTAGTGTTTCGAATGCCATTGAATATGAAAGTCCTTATCAATTTTAAGTTTTGGTTTGGGTAATGTCTCGTCCTCTAGAGATGTTATAGGCACTGTGCCTTTTATTGAATTGCTGATATAAATCCCTGCAGCATTTTTTAGGTCGGTTTCATTTATGCTGCGTTCAATCGCGTTATATTTTTCTATGATTAGTTTTCGTGTAATGCCATTCATGACGCCATCAGATAGAGGGGGGGTTACGAGTTGATCATTAATGCAGCAAAAAATATTGCCTGCGCTTGCGCAAGTAACATCGCCTTTGTTGTTGAGAAGGATGGCTTCGTTGGCGTCTTTTGATTTTGCTTCAATTAAGCTAAGGATATTGTCGCCGTAATTACAGGATTTGATTTGTGATAGGGGTGAGCCTTCGTTGCGTTTAACGGTGCGGCTGATGATTGCGTAAATGTCGGGGAAAGTATTGGGGCATGGGGTGATGCGCATTTCTATTGTTGGTGTGCATGTGTCGGGTGGAGCCAAGCCGCGTTTGGCAATGCCGCGTGTGATCACCGTGTTTAAGGCGTAGCGTCCTGTTTTTAATATTGTTTTTCTTTCCAGTGCTATCATTCTTTTTTCTAATTCTTCTACTGACGGAAGATCGATTTCTGATATGCCAATGGCTTTTGCGTTTTGCAAAAGACGTGCAAAATGTAGATCAGGAAGAATATTTTGTGTTTTGTGCGTGTGTTGATCTTTTTCAACAATGACTAGCATAGTATCAAATACACCGTCACCCAATCGTATGCGATCGTTGAAGGCGAATGTTTTATCGTTATATTTTGATAGCCATTTTTTGATCATTATGCGGCCTTTGCCTTATTCCATGTCGTGGCAATGTCTACGAAATTTTGAATGATATCTAGGCCATGCTGCGTTAAAATAGATTCAGGGTGAAATTGTACGCCATACACAGGATGCGTTTTATGCACAATACCCATGATTGTTTGATCGTCTAATGTGGCGGTTTTTTCGAGAACGGTTTCATCTTCTAATTCACAGATCAAAGAGTGATAACGACCAACATTGAGTGGTGTTGGTATGTTTTTGAAGATGCCTTTTTTGTTGTGATTGATGGTTGAACTTTTGCCGTGTATCGGTGCGTCGCTTTGTTTTGTTTGTCCACCATATGCATCGCAAATGGCTTGGTGGCCAAGGCATACTCCTAATATTGGGGTGGTTTTACCAAATTCTTTTATAGCTTCGATGCAAATCCCCGCTTCTTCGGGAGTGCACGGCCCGGGGGAGAGGATAATAGCTTCGGGTTCGATATCTTTGATGTCACTGATTGTTATTTGGTCGTTACGATGGATCGCACAAGGGGCATCGCATTGCTCAAAATATCGTGCGAGGTTGTGAACGAAAGAATCGTAATTATCGATCATCAAAAACATGGTTTAGATAAGCATGAATGCGGTTATCCCGCTAGTGGTATTGCGTCATCTTCTTCATTGTTTTCGAAGCTTTTGAACATTGCGCGGGCTTTATCTAGGGTTTCTTGGTATTCATCGGATGGATCTGAGTCGACCACAATGCCGCCACCGCTTTGGAGGGATACTGTGTTGCCTTCATAGACGAGTGTCCGGATAAGGATATTTGTATCCATTGTGCCGTCAAAGCCGATATAGCCGATTGATCCGCAATAGGGGCCACGGCGAGAGGGTTCTAATTCTTCAATAATTTCCATGGCGCGAATTTTTGGCGCACCCGTTATGGATCCGCCGGGGAAGCATGCTTTTAGAAGGTCTACCGGTGTTTTATCTTCTTTGAGCTCCGCGCGGATTGTGGAGACGAGGTGGTGGACAGAAGCGAAAGTTTCAAGTGCGCATAGATCACTGACTTCTACGCTGTCGGTTTTGCAGACTTTTGATAAATCGTTGCGTAAGAGATCCACAATCATGGTGTTTTCGGCTTTGTCTTTTTCACTATGCAGGAGGTCTTTTCGCGCGGCTTCGTCGATTTCCTGATCTTGTGAGACGGGTCGTGTACCTTTTATAGGTTGTGTAAATACCCTACCTTGACGAGAGGATAAAAAGCGTTCGGGTGAAGCGGATGATATTTTGGTGTTGCCTGTATTCATATAGCATGCGAATGGTGCCGCGTTAATTTGTCGTAGACGTAAGTAATGTTCAAACGGGTTGAAATCTTCGGGGAGTTTGGCGTCAAAGCGTTGGGCGATGTTGGCTTGGAAAATATCGCCGGCCTTAATATAGTCGATTGTTTTTCTAATTCTTTGTTCATAGTCATGGCGGCTAAAGTTTGCATGCCAGTCGATTGTTATGTCGGTTTCGGGTTGCGGCTCTTCTATGCCTTCGACGATGCTAAGGATATAGTCTTGTTTGCGTTTTGCGGTTTGGTAATCATTGGCGTGTGTGATGATCCAGCTTTGTTTTTTGTCATGATCAAATGCAATAACAGTATCATATATGCCAACAGCCATATCGGGCATGGCTTTGTTATCTTTTGCAATGGCTGGAACGTCTTCGATAGAGCGGCCCAAATCATAGCTAAACAGCCCTGCTGCGCCGCCTTGGAAGGGAGGCAGGCCGCGAGCGCTTTCGACCTTGTCGCGCCAATGTTTCATGCGTTTTGTTAAAATGTCGAACGGATCGCATTCTTGTGTTGTTTGTTCATCCCAATTCGTCAGCGTCGAAGTGCCGTTCTTTGTTTCAATGGTTTCGATTGGATGTGAGACGATAAAGGAATAGCGGGCGTCTTTATGTTTTAAATCGGCACTATCGAATAAAATCGAGTAGGGCAAATGCTCAACCGCAGCGAAAACGGCGAGGGGGTTCTGCTCTTTCAATTCAACAACAAATGGCTTCATATGAATTGACATAGCATATTTTATGCGAAAGTCATAAAAAATTCTTTATCTCTTGTACGACGTCGCTTAGGCCGGTTTTTATGATCTCCACATCTTTTGGGAATGCGTCTTGGAGGCGAGTGGGGAGCATGGGGTCCATCATAACGAAGACGCCCTTGTCGTCAGCACGCCGTATCAGGCGGCCAAAGGCCTGTTTAAGCTTAAGGCGAGTGATCATTTCATCATAGGCGCGCGCGCTGCCAAGCATCTCGATGAAGGCATTACGTCTTGCTTTGTGAAGGATGGTTGGGCGTGGCCATGGCACACGATCGAAGGCGATTAGTTTTAAGGATTCTCCGGGGACATCGACACCGTCGCGGATGGCATCGGTCCCAAGCAGGCAAGATTGCGTGTCTTCGCGGAACATGTCGACCAGCGTTCCAGTGTCGATTTCATCGACATGTTGAGCGTAAAGAGGGATTGCTTTTTCTTCTAAATTAGCGGCGATGGCATGATGGACGCTGCGCAGGCGTGAGATAGCAGTAAACAGCCCGAGAGCAGAGCCGTTACTTGCGGTGAATAAAGCTTGGTACGCGCTTGCGACCTGTTGGAGGTCATCTTTACGGACATCATTGATGATAAAGATTTTAGTTTGTTTGGAATAATCGAAAGGGGATTCGAAGCTTACATCATGCGAAGCAGGGGAGAGGTAATGTGCGCCGCTTCGGATGCGGGCGCTTTGCCAGTCATCACTGTCGCGTAAAGTTGCGGAGGTGATTGTCATGCCATGCAGGTGCGGGGCCATGGATGCGGCGAATGGTTTCATGGGGTCTGTATGGTGGCGGTAATAGCCGACATCGATTGCTTTGCCATCGATGCGTTCAATTTCTAGCCAATCAACAAATTCATTATGTTTTTGGCCTTTGTTGAGGTTTTCTAGCATATCGATCCATGCGCCAAGCGTTAATGAGGCGCGGCGTTCCAATGATTTTCCGACGGCTTCTAAACGTTTGCGTGTGTCGGAGTCTAATAGGCCGTCATGATCGTCGGTGAGTTTTTTGTGAAAGATATTGGCGAGATCATTCATTGGTTTTTGAATTTGAATAAGAGCGTATTTTAATTTTGAAGCGGTTTCGGCAACGTTTTGCGATACTGGGAATACTTCGGTTTCTAGAGAATATGGGCCGTTGCGGCCGTTGCTACGTGCGAAGACTTGATTGTAGATTTCATGTAGGAAATGTTCAGTTGGGCCACTTGGTTGGGCGTCTCTTAATCGTCTTGTCCATTGGTCTTTTGGAAGGCATTCTGCGGCTGATAAAACTTTGCTTAGGGCTTCTTCAGCGTCTTGCATGCCTTCGGCGAGATCTTCTGCTCTCTTTTTCAGGCCACGTGCGCGTGAGCTTCGCCTGCCGCCTTCATTACCCAAAAGCCAGCGTCTTAGGTCGCGGGTTTCGCGTGCAGTGAGGTGCGCGGCATAGGCGCTGTCGGCAGCATCAAAGAGGTGGTGGCCTTCGTCAAAGATA
This sequence comes from Bdellovibrionales bacterium, assembly GCA_045106175.1. Lineage (GTDB taxonomy): Bacteria > Pseudomonadota > Alphaproteobacteria > Micavibrionales > Micavibrionaceae > TMED27. Next base: position 13,123 of record JBGCEF010000045.1, on the reverse strand, counting down.
TAGCGGTTAGGCATTTCATCATCGGCGCCGTTCATAGCGGCGTTGATCATAACGATGGCGTGGTTGGCAATGACAATACGCGCGTTTTTGGCTTTGCGGACAGAATGTTCGACAAAGCATTTTGAATAATGATCACATGCCGAATAGACGCATTCACCGCGGCGATCAGATAATCCGGTGGAATTGGCGTAGCCTAGTATGCTTGTTAGCCAGCCGGGATATTGACCACCCGTTAAGTCGCCGTCTTTGGTTGCGGCGGTCCATCGGGCCATTATGCCGATTGCCGTTGCGGTTTGTGTGTGTTTGGCAAGCGTCGCGCCGTTTGCTGTTTCTTGAAGGTTGAGGAGACAGAGGTAGTTTTCGCGACCTTTGCGGGTGGCAATATGGGCGTCTTTTATTTGTTGGCTGGGATAGAGGCGATCTAATTCCTGATCGATTTGGCGTTGTAGATTTTTGGTGTAAGTGGAGACCCAGACACTGCCTTCGTTTTTTTCTGCCCATACGCTTGCGGGGGCGAGGTATCCGAGAGTTTTTCCGACGCCTGTTCCGGCTTCTGCCAAGACGATATGCGGGGCGTCGACGTCTTGTTTTGGTGTGAAGGCATTTGTGATGTTCGCAGCGAATTCAATTTGGGCTTGGCGATTTTCTGCGTTATGGCCTAGTAATTTTTGCAAGCGTTCGCGGGCTTCGTCGTGAGTAACAGGATGGTGTGATGGTGGTGGGGCGGGTGCGTCATCGCTCCATTCGGGGAGGTTTTTCCAGACGTTAAACCCGTCTTTTGCGTGAATAGGGGCCTTGGGGTCGTATTCTTTGCCTAATGCGGCGCAGATGAAAGGTGTCCATGCCCAGCCATTACCGTTAAGGCCCATGATTTCAGCGATTTTTATTGGATCTGCTTTTGCGCTATGTGGATCGGATTGAAGGTCGCTTAAAAGGGCGCGAGTGATGTCGATCATCGCCATTGGCGCGTCTTCGCGGGATTGGGGTTCGGCTAGGCCGAGTGATTTGCAGAGGCCATTGATGGTCGGTGTTGCAAATTGCCCGGGGTGGATGAATGCAAAGAGTTCTAAAAGATCGAAGGGGAAAAAGTCAGCGTCTTGTCCTAAGCGACCACGGATATATGGCGCGTGACACACAAGCACGGGTTGTTTATGGAGCAGGGTGGTGATTTGTGCGTGGGGTAGTGTTTTTAGCTCGCCTTCAGTAGTGAGAAGATGCGCCGATTTTGCATTTAGGCAAAGGGCGGGGATGTTGGGTAATTTAATGGTGTTTTGTGATTGCGTTGTTTCAGGAATCATATCTCTAGTTTAGCGATAGAATGCGTGCATCACAGGTAAAAATTGCACTTGTTCTTGGGATTCTTTATTATTGTTTTCAATAAGATTATTTTAGAAAGTATATTTAATGTCGTTTATGGCACGGTTTGGCGAAATTGCAGCTTTAGTTGCGCATTCTATGGATGATGCGGAAGTTGTTCGTGAGCGTGCTATTGACGATTTGATCACTTTAGAGGCTTTCGCAATGGAAGCTGGTTTTAATCCTGATCAGGCCGCAGTGTTGCAGAGTATTATATCGGCTAAGCAAGCTTTAAGGTTGAATGGAGCGGACGTGGATGATCGATCTTTTGAATATGTAACATTTGATTGGTGATTTTATTTTCCTTTAGGTGGCATAAACACTTCTGCCTTTTCACCAGGAAGATTTTCGATATAGATGCTTTGAGATGGGAAGGCGAAGGCGCTGCTGGCTTTTTCCTCGACAATTTCTTTAATTGTCATTGCAAAGTCTTCTTTGATCTTAAGCCATTCTCCCCAATTTGTTGTTTTTGTGAAGCAATATACGAGGAAGTCGATTGAGCTAGCGTTGAAGCTATCGACGCGAACGAAAGTGCTGACATCTTCGGGGTTAGCAAAGTCTTTATTTTCGATGATGTGGTTCATGATTTCATCGCGAATGATTTGAAGTTGTTCGATGGTTGCGCTGTATTCTACGCCAATGGCCCATTTGATGCGGCGATGTGTCATGCGGCTAAAGTTTGTAACGACGGTGTCGGACAGGTTTGAATTTGGAACATGGACGGGGGCTTTATCAAAGCGTCTGATGCGGGTTGAACGGAAGCCGATTTCTTCGACCACGCCTTCGACCACGCCATCGACAAAGATCCATTCGCCGGGATGAAAACGTTTTTCGGCTAAAATAGTAATGCCGCCAATGAGGTTCTTAAAGAGATCTTGTGCGCCCAGAGCAACGGCAGCACCAAATAAACCAAGACCAGCAAGAAGCGGTCCAACAGCAATTCCCCAGATTTCTAGAATAATGGCAGCGCCGATGAAGACCACCAAAACTTTCATGGTTTTGAAAATCCACGTCATCATAGCGCGCGTTAATACTTTTTCTAATTTTTTCAGGCCGTGGCTTAATGGTTCTAATGATCGGTGCAGGGCCCAGAATATTGTGAATACAATAAGTGAGCGTTCAATATTCAATACAAATGTTGATGCGGCTTCATTCAGGTTCATATATTGGGCAGCGAAGAAAATACCTAGAATTATTGGTATAAACTTAATCGGAGGAATTAAAGCATCGACAATTTTATCATCGATTTTTGTTGTTGTTTTAGACGCCCATTTTTGTAGGCGGCTGAGGACGTAGCGACCGAAGATTCCGCGCACCAGAAGGAAAGCAAAGAAAATCAGGGCTGCAATAATGATTTGTCCAATATCAACGCCCATGAAACCGTTATTCCACACATCGATGACTAAGGTCTTTAATTCTTCCATATTCTGCTTCATTCAATCACTTATCCCGTTTAATGTCGTCTTTAAACTTTTTAGGGATATAGCATGGAAGTTATAACAGGCAAAGATGATCCGAACGTTTTGGATTATTTATTAAGACGTCGTAGCGCAAAGATTGATCATTTATCTGGGTCGGGTCCTTCTGCTGCGCAGATTGAAAGCATTTTAACGGCGGCTTTGCGGGTGCCTGATCATGGTAAGATGTGTCCATGGTATTGTTTGGTGTTTGAGGGAGATGCACGCCGAGATGTGGGGGATATTCTTGCAGATGCGTATATTAAAGATCATCCTGATGCTCGGGAAGATAAGATTGAGGCAGAGCGTCACCGTTTTATGCGTGCGCCTGTTGTCATTGCGCTTGTATCGCGTGTGCGAAAAGGAAAGAAGCCTATATGGGAGCAGATTTTATCAGCGGGTGCAGCAGGGCAGAATTTATCATTGGCTGCGCATGCGTTAGGGTTTGGTGTGCAATGGGTCAGTGAATGGTATGCATATCATGAGGGTGTGAAAGCACAGTTGGGGATGGATCATCGTGATCATGTTGTTGGTTTTTTCTATATTGGTAAGGCTAGCGAAGTTCAGGCGGATAGGGATCGCCCTGACCTTGAGCAGGTCGTTACATATTGGCGTAGACGTGTGCCGCTTGCAAAGGGTGATTGTTATGATGTTGAAAAATTGGGTTTCCCCGATGCAGGCTTTGATTTGCTGAAGATTTACGACTAGGCGTTGCCGTAGTGTTCTTTCCATGCGTCGGGTGGATTTGCGAATTTAAATGCGTTTTTTAACTGGCTTTTAATCGCGGCATTTCTTAGGGCTATTTTATAATTTGGGCCAATGCCGACACTGCCGTTGTTTAAAGTTACAATGCTGACTTGTTTTTTTAGCCCTGGTATTTCCATGACATCGTTCTTTTTGACCAGATCATTGCCAAGAGACATGGTTGAGCCACGGTGAAAACCGGGGCCTGTTCTGAAGATGTTGAGTTTGTGGATTGGGCCAAGATCATATTCACGTTTATCCAGACCTGTCCAAAGGAGATGCTTACCGTCTTCATCTTTTAAGAAACGTCGTTTGCCGATGTGAAAGACCGCGCCAATACTAAGTTCCATATTTAGATTTTTAAATTCTTCGGGGGATAGATTTATTGTGCCAAGGCAAAAGCTCTCAAAGTCTTTTAACTTATTGAGAATCTTTTTCGGACTTGTTTGTAATGTCTGTAACTCAAGCACATCAACACCTATGAGAAAATACCCTATAGTTTCATGATATCTAATAAATGTTAATTTAGTTTAAATTTACATAAAATTTTATGTGGTTTTTATATAAGTTTCTATTTTAGGCCGCTTGAGAGAATTTTCCTTCTAAGGCATCACGGATAAGGGCGGCAGTGTCTTTGACACCGTAGAGTTGGATGAAGCTTCCGAATCTGGGGCCTTGGGATTGTCCCAAGCAGACTTCATAAATTGCTTTAAACCACTCACGAAGTTCATCTTTTTCGTATCCGTTGTCTTTGCCTGCGCTAAAGACTTCTGTCATGTAATCTTCTGCTTCTAAGCCGCTTTCCATCGTTGCAAGTTTGTCCGCGAGGGCATTAAGTGCTGCTCTTTCGCGGCTATCGGGGGTGCGGTATGTTTTTTCAGGTAGGACAAAATCTTTATAATAACGAATGGCATAACCGACTAAACGATCCAAGAAAGGGGCGCTTTCGGGGGTTGCATCGGGGGCGTATTGATTGATGAATCCCCATAAAACTTCGGGGTCTTCTGTGTTTGCGGCATTCACCAAGTTCAAAAGCAGGGCAAATGAAATGGGCGTGTGCTGGCTGTTAGGGATTTGTCCATTGTGCATATACCAAGCAGGATTTTCCAATTTCTGCTTCGGTTCTTGTTCGGGCAGTTTGTTCACAAATTGAATATATTCATCCACGGCCTTTGGGATGATATCGAAATAGAGTTTTTTCGCTGTGGTTGGTCGTTGATACATATAATAGGCAAGGCTTTCATGCGGCGCATATGTTAACCATTCTTCCATTGTTAGGCCGTTGCCTTTTGATTTTGATATCTTTTTGCCTTCCTCATCGAGGAAGAGTTCATAACGGAATCCTGCGGCGGGGCGGCTGCCTAGTATTTGTACGATCTTTGCTGAGATATCAGCAGAGGAGACGAGGTCTTTACCTGCCATTTCGTAATCGACATCAAGTGCGAACCAGCGTAAAGCCCAATCGGCACGCCATTGTGCTTTTACGTTGCCGTCAGTCACGGGGATTGTTGTTTTTTCGCCGTCTTCGTCTTCGAATGTAACTGTGCCTTCATCAATGTTCGTTTCTAGAATAGGGACCTGAAGAACGCGGCCTGTTTTTGGTGAGATCGGCAAAAATGGTGAGTATGTGGCTGCGCGCTCTTCACCTAGGATAGGCAGAACGGCGGCTTTGATGTCTTCATGTTTTTCGAGCATCAGAAGAAGTGTTTCGTTGAATTTACCATTTTTGTAGCATTCTGTGGCGCTGTAGAATTTGTAATCGAAGCCAAAGCTGTCGAGGAAGGCTCTTAAGGCTGCGTTGTTATGGTGTGCGTAGCTCTCATGGTCGCTGTCGAATGGGTTTGGGACCTTTGTGAGTGGTAAGTGTAAATTTTCCGCTAGCATCTCTTGATTTGGGACATTTGAGGGCACTTTTCGGAAACCATCCATGTCATCGGAGAAGCATATGAGTTTTGTTGGAATATCTGGCGCTAAACGTTGGAAGGCACGCATAACCATTGTTGTGCGGGCAACTTCGCCGAATGTTCCGATATGCGGTAGGCTTGAGGGGCCATAGCCTGTTTCAAAAAGAACATAGCCTTTATTATTTGGTTTAATTTCACCTTTGTTCATAGCACGTAGGCGTTTGATTACGGCTTTGGCCTCTTCGAAAGGCCATGCACGCGATTGGTTGGCGATGTCTTGGTTTATATCTGTCTGTGTCATATCGAAACAGATAGCAGAGTTAATTTTGTAAGGGAAGAGGGCAAATCTTAACAAAATATTAAGATTTAATGTTTAAGTTTGTCGCATCCTATGAATAAAACAAATAATAACAGTTCATACGGAGAGGTGCGTGTTAATCCTTGTTTTGGTGTTCAAAAAGGGGCGAGTAAGCTATCGCTTGCTTACCGCGCGGGATCGCTTGTTATGTGGTCGCGATATGGACATGTTTCGGATGAGGCGATTGACAAGATTTCACATTTAGTGCGAAGGGTTGATAGACTTGATCAGCGCTCGGCATCATTAACAAACAAATTCAGGCGAATTGCCGAAAATACAGTTTCATTTACAGTTGAGAATTCCGTCATTTTAGGGGCTGCCTCTGTGACAGGTTTTATTAATCCTGCGGCGGGGATTGCGAGCGCTTCTGCTGCGACATATCCGCAAAGCCTTGGTGCGTGGTTTCTTAAAAACCTAAAGGATGCAGGATATGATGTTAAAGACTCTGAGCAGCTTAAGGCAGCGTTAGGTGATAAAGATTTCATGAAGAAAGCAAAATTATCATCGCATGTGCATGCAGCGCAGATGTCAGGTGCGGTATTGGGCGCGGGGCTTTTGGCGGGATATATTTATAGTGCGTTGGCAAAGCCGGTTTCGGGGTTGGGCGCGAGTTTTGCGCGGAGTGTTTTGCCGCGTGTTATTGGTGAGAGGCTGCTTGGGGAGTTTGCGGAAAAAGGAGCTATGTTTTTTGGTGACGCGCTTGCCAAGGGTGTTAAATCGGGTGCGAATAGTTTGGGGCGTAAGGCGCTTGCATCGGGGCGTGTAAAGCCAATCTTTAGTTCATTATTTTTAACAGCGGCGCTTGCGTCAAGTTCCGCTTTGGCGCAGTCAGATGCAGCAACGCAGGATAAAATTGCAGTTGAGCGCGAAGAGGTTCGTAAATTGCCGCATTACAATACAAGTTCTATGTATTTATAAAAAAGCCGATGGTTATTTATGACCACCGGCTCATTCATATTTGTTGTCTTGAGTTTTTATTTTTTTAGTTCTTGGGAGTAAGCATCACGCACGCGGTTGCTTGCTTCGCGACATGCGGCAAGCTCGCTTTCTAATGTTGCGACGCGGCTTTTGAATGGTCCGCAGTCTTCACAAGGTTTGCACATGGGTGCTTCTCGTACTATAGGAGCTGGCTCAGGCTGAGGTTCTGGTGGTGGAGTGTGTTGAGCGTGTGTTGCGGTGCGTTCAGTATCGTATGGAGGGGCTGTGTCAAAATCGCCTAATCCTTCGGCACAGGCAGATAACGCTAATCCAACCACACAAAACATAAGTATATTGTATTGTTTTTTCATGATGATCTCTCTTTCATTATGTTTGAGAGACGTTAGCAAATAATTTTAGAAAAACAAAGGTTCAATTTATTCAGTGCGTTGTGATGCTTTTTTGAAACGGTATCTATTGCGGCATGTTAAGCCGATGATGCCCACATGGCCAAATAAATTAATGATTGCGACAATGCATAGTTTTAGATCGTCGAGTTCAAACATGCCATAGAGCAAAGTTACGACCCACGTGTATAACCAGATTAGCCATGTGGTGATGGATATATCCATACCGTCGCTATTGGATGTCCATAATTTATAAATTTGCGGCACGTATCCAAACACGGCGATTAACACAATCGTTGCGTAGAGGAAGTCAATGATGCTGGCGTCTGTTGGGATGTCTAAAAATTCCATATTGAAATAATATCAGTGTTTTTGTTCTAAGAGAAGTGGATGTTCTTTTATCGTTTATCGAATCCGTTATAGTGAAGATATGAGAAAGATTTTATTGTTAAGTGCTTTTTGTTTTATGTCTGCGCCAGTATTTGCGCAGGGTAATGTGATTACAATTATTCGTGATGATGGAACGCAAGATGTTATTCCGCTGGGTGGGGAAGATGTTCGTAAGGATAAGAAATCTGTTGTTTTGAAAAAAGAGCCACAAGCAGACTTACCGTCAGATGATCAGAGACTTGTTCCGCCTGCGCAACGCATTGAAGAGGTCGCTCCGTTACCTGCGTCAGAGCTAGAGCCAGCGCCAGCACAGGAGAGTGTTAAAATGCCGGTTGAAACAACAAAGGCGCGTGTTGCCGAGGAGGTTCAGCCTAGGCCTTTATCAAAGCCTGCAGCAGAGAAGAGAGCGGTTTCACTTTCGCAACAAGACATGGTTGAATTTGTCCCTAAGCCGCAAAGAAAACCACAGCAGCGAATGGTAGACGTTTCTATCGCTGAGCCATTGACGCAAAGTCAGGCTTTAAATATTGCTTTAGCGGATGCGCCGCCTGCGAAAGATTTTAAAGTGAGTGTGAATGATGAAGGTGGGGCACTTTTATATTCTGTCGTGTTTAGAACAGATGATGGACAGTATGAAATTGTCGTGGATGCTCAATCTGGTTTGATTACGCGCTCGGGTTATATTGGCGATGGCCAAACTAGCGTGAAGCCTGGCCATCTTCCTGTTCGATAAAATTAGGGTTTAGTCGTTTCCAGGGGAAGCAGCGCGCTCTTTTTTGATGTGCTCTGCGGCTTCTAGGATGCGACGTTCTTCGATTTCACGTGCTTTTCGGAGTATTTCATCTTCTTCGGCGGTTGTTGTTGCGGTTTCTCCTGCGGCGGGTTCAGTTGTTGACGGTTCGTTGTCCTCTTCAGAGCTTGCTTGCTGCGTTTCGTCGTTTGTTTTTGTGTCGTCGCTGCTTGGTATTTTGTTGAGGATGCGATCGGCTGTATCTTGGGCGCGTTCGCCAGATGTAATTGTTTCATCAACCTTGTTTACCATGTCGGTTACGCGGTCTAAAAACCCTTGTGCACTTGCTTGGCTAGATAATGTTAGGGCACATAGAGCAGTTGTTAATAAAAGTTTCATGATAAATCCTTTGTTATTTAATTTATTGTCTTAGCAAATCTATCCTTCTGATTGCAAGAATATGTGTTCTGTTTTGTGATTGTTCAGTTTTTGCCTTGGTCTTGATTGGGTTCTGTTTTAGCGTCTTCGATATGAGTATTTTATTTGAGACAGAGCGCATAAAAGTGCGTCAGTGGCAGGATTCTGATTGTTCGGAATTTGCGCGTATGAATGCAGACCCAGTTATTATGGAGTATATGCCGAGATCACTAAAAGAAGCGGAGTCCAATAAACTGGTAGATCGTTTTATTAAGCATTTTGATAAGAATGGTTTTGGGATTTATGCGTTGGAGCGTAAAGAAGATGCGGCATTTATGGGGTTTACGGGGTTGCAGAAGGTTCCGTTTAAAGCGCATTTTACACCGGCTGTTGAGATAGCGTGGCGGCTCGATTATGGTTTTTGGGGGAAGGGTTATGCCAGCGAGGCGGCCGAAGCTGTTTTAGCGCATGGTTTTAATGATTTGTCTTTAGAAGAAATTGTTGCTTTTACAATTTTTGATAATAAACGCTCGATTGGGGTTATGGAGAAAATTGGGATGTCCCATGTTAAGGATGGTGAATTTAATTATCCTACACTTCCTAAAGATCACCCCCTTGGATCATTTGTTCTCTATAGCGCGCAATCATAGTTTTAGATTTGCTTGAGATTGCATTTGCGGGCTTGTGCCTGTGGATAAATTTGTGTAGTATTTTGTAAATAACTGCGTTTCTCCTATAAATCCTTTATTCACAGGTGTCATAATGTCCGTTAAACGCGCAGTCCTACTTTCAGCTTCTTCTGTATTTTTCCTTACCGGTTGTGGTGATGGGTATGAAGTTATCAAGACTAATACGATGTTCCCATATGGAAATGAACGCACAGCGGGTAGTGGCGTTGCTTATGTTTTGGCTAAAATGATGCCGGAGAAAGAATTGAAGTTAGAACCAGTTGCTGAGCCGGTTGTTAAAAAAGCCGTTGAGAGAGATTGGAAGCCTGAGGTTAAAGAAGTTTTACCCGAGCTAAAGCCAGTTGAAGCTGTTCCTCCGCAACCTGCGGAACAAATATTCCGCGATCAAATAGAGAAGTAATTTTTTAATATCCTGATGTGATGTTTCGAAATTGATCTAAATTTAAAATTCATCTGTTTGAAAAATAACTGATCCTTAAACCTATTTATTTAACATAATAATTGTAAGTGCTGTTTTGAAGCCTTCAAAATGGTTCATTTCTTTTGTGCGATTTTTTTATGTCACTAGGTTAGGTGTGTTTCCTTTCGTGCAAATTTTCAATTAATAACGATAATACTATGAAAGGGTTAGGGTTATGACGATGGAAGTTGAGACAATAGTTGCTGTGTCTTTGATGATGGCTGTTTTTTCAGCAATCGCAGCAATAGGGACCAGTGTGGTTTTAGGTGCGGGGTTTGAGCGGTTACGTTCAGGATTTGAAGTGGTCCGTAAACAAACAGGTTTCTTTAGTGATGCTATTCACAAATTAGAACAGAAAGTTGAAGTTGTTGATGGTCAAGCCAGTGCGTTTAGCCAGTCTATTCATCAAATGGAAGCGAAAGTAAGTGGTGTTGGCGAGCAAGCCAATGCATTTATGAGTACTGTTCAAAAATTGGAGAAAGATGTTGATGTTGTTAACAAGCAAACAGGTTTCTTCACGCAGGCGATTACTAAGTTGGATAAGAAAATTGATACAATCTCAGCGCATGAAGAGGTTGTTTCGGACAAGATGGAAAAAGCGGCTAATAATGATTTGATCAGCACAGGTAAGGCCGAAGCGCTTGTTTCCCATGCGGAGGATCTTTTATCACAGATGAGTCATTTGGCTCTTAAGATGAGTGAGCCACAAAAGCAAGTTGAAACGGCGCCTCAGGGGTTAAGTATATCTATTCCTCAGAATCTTAATCACACTGTTCCTTTGCAAGGTGCTAGTCAGCATGTTCAATCCGAAGACAATGTTGTCTTCCATTAAAACATGTTTTTGATTTTAAAAGGTGGAGAAAGCGAAGCTCTTAGGGGCTTCGTTTTTTTATTGGTTCTGAATGATCTTATTTGAATCATTACTACCCATACTGTCGGGAATGATAGCGGATTGCCATAGCTGTTCGAAGCGTGCGCGCTCTGCATTTACGGCGTCAACGCTTCTTGTGATAATTGTTACGGACTTATCATAGAGTTGTTGTGCGATTTTGTCGCCATATATGAATGTAGTTGTTGCTGTTGGTTTAAGGCTATTGTTGATCCAACGGCATTCTTCGGATGGGCTTAGCACGTTCTGGGTTCCCACGTATGATATCACGCGTTGTTTTGTGTTGGTTTGTTTTAAGAACTCGATGTGTTTGAACATTTTTTGTGCCGGAATTTGGCTTGTTAGTGACTGATCAACAAAGCTCATCATGATTTCCCCATTTTTTTGATGGCCAAGCGTGAGATGGATATCTTCTAAAAGCTCGTAAATATTGCTTTCGCCGTGGATGATCTTGAATGACTCTGTCTTTTTGGAGATGCCTTTTTGATCAATGAATTCTATATCTGCGCTTTCGAAAGCGACGCGTATGGCACGCAGAGAGTCTGCTTTTATATCGGAATGATTTTTTTCGAAATTATTTATGGCTGTTTTGGATAGGCCTGATGCGTCTGCTAAATCTTGTTGTGTCCATCCTAAGATACCGCGCGCACCGCGACACTGCTCTATTGAAATCATTATTATCCTCTGTTTTGAAAAATGTAGCATTTAAAGACATTAAAAGTCAATCTATGATTGAAAATTATATGAATATAGCCGTATATTGATTGAATTATACAAGTAAAGTTTTATAAAATATTAAAGGTAGAAAGCACGCAAATGGTTGCTGTTTTGTATTTGTGTTTGTGTATGGTTTTTTTGATTTTAAGTTTCTCTAAGCTGTTTTGATTTACTCTTTAAGGGGGCTGTGGGTGAAGAACATCTCTTTATGGATTCCTTCATATATTCCCATTACACTTATAGGGTGAGCATTTACTTATTGGGGGCTATCTTTTGAATTTTTGGCTTATTATTTGGCTTATCTTTGCAGTTTCGCTTGTTTTGTTCTTTGTGTGGACATTCAGTATCCTGATTGCACAAAAAAAAGCATGGGCAGATTATGCAAAAAAGCGGAAGTTGCGATATCGCTCTCAGGCTCTGATGAGTGGGCCTGAGCTTAACGGTGTTATGGGAGATCATACAGTTGGGGTTTTTACCAGTGAGCACGTTAGCGCGGACGCCCGTGGCAGTCGTAAATTAACAGCAATAGAAGTGAATTTAAATACATCGATGCCCATTGATGGTGGGATTGCAAGTGGCGGTATGATTCCGATCTTAAAGAGTTTGCGTTTTAAAAATGAATTATTTCCTAAGCATAAAGCATGGAAAAAATCATATGTTGCGAGCGCTAGTCATAAAGGTGTTTTGGCGTCTTATCTTACGGATGAGCGTATTGAAGCGTTATGTAAGTTGATGGAGATACCTAATAGTTGGGTGATTTTGGTTTTTAAAGACGATGTTATTTTGTTGCGTGTTGATCTTGCGGATCCGTTACATAATGCTAAAAAACTGGACCATCGAATTAAGACTGTTTTAAAGGCGGCAAAAGTTTGTGAATTGTCATCAGGTGAGCAAAAGCGTTTGAAATCTGATGCCTTGAAAGTTGAAGCACAAGGTATTGAACTAGATGTCGATGATTCTGATTTAGATGCGCCTGTTGGTCTGCTGCTTGAAGATGATGAGATTGTTGGGGATTCATCCGATGAGGTGGAAGAGGCGAAGCCTGAACCTGATAAAGAGTAGTGTTTACAGGTATATCTTGCCCTTCATGTATAAGCAGGCTTGTCCCGTGATTTCTACCCTGTCATTTTTCAATTCACACAGCAAATGCCCGCCGCGCTGCGAGGCTTGATAGGCAGTTAGTTTTGTTTTGTCTAAGCGTTCGGCCCAAAAGGGTGTGAGTGCACAGTGCGCTGATCCTGTTACAGGATCTTCAGGGATTCCGCGTTGGGAGGCAAAGTTTCTGGAAACAAAATCTGTATCTTTTGCGGCGGCGGTTGAAAGAATTCCATTACAGTCTTTGATGTTTTTGACCTTTTCTAAATCTGGGGTCATATTGCGGACGGTCGTTTCATCATCGAAAAGCGCGATCCATTTGTTTCCTTTAAAAAGCGCACTTGGCCTTGCGCCAAGAGCATCCGTTACCTCTAGGCTGACGGTCGTTTCTGCGTAATCCCAAACTGGGAAATCCATCATGTAGCCATGTTTGTTTTTTGTGACGAACAGGTTACCTGATAGGCATGTGAAATGGATTTTATCGGTCTTGTAGTCTAGCTCGTTAAATAAAACGAATGCACTGGCGAGTGTGGCATGGCCGCATAAATCGACTTCGGTTGTCGGGGTGAACCAGCGTAAGTGATATTTGTTT
>JBGCEF010000044.1:0-22167 GCA_045106175.1 Bdellovibrionales bacterium | reverse complement strand
AAAAGATACTGCAAAAGAACAAGCGTTAGATGCTGCTCTTCAACAAATTGAACGCGCCTTTGGTAAAGGCTCAATCATGAGGCTGAATGACGAAGATGCAAAGATCAATGTCGAATCAATCTCAACGGGTTCATTAGGATTGGATATCGGTTTGGGTATCGGCGGCTTGCCACGTGGACGTATTGTAGAAGTGTTCGGCCCTGAAAGCTCAGGTAAAACAACCCTTGCCCTACATGTAATCGCAGAAGCACAAAAAGCAGGTGGAACATGTGCAATCGTCGATGCGGAACATGCACTTGACCCCGGCTATGCAAAGAAATTAGGCGTAGATGTCGATAACCTTTTAATCTCGCAACCCGATGCAGGCGAACAAGCCCTTGAAATTACCGACACCTTGGTACGCTCTGGTGCACTAGACGTATTGGTTGTTGATTCTGTAGCGGCACTTGTTCCGCGCGCAGAATTAGAAGGCGACATGGGTGACAGCCATATGGGTCTTCAAGCACGCTTAATGTCACAAGCGCTCCGTAAACTAACGGGATCTATCTCACGTTCGAATACAATCGTGATTTTCATCAACCAAATCCGTATGAAAATTGGTGTAATGTTTGGCTCCCCTGAAACAACAACAGGCGGTAACGCATTAAAATTCTATGCTTCAGTTCGCCTCGATATCCGACGCATAGGCGCGATCAAAGATAAAGACGAAGTGGTTGGAAACCAAACCCGCGTAAAAGTTGTTAAAAACAAAATGGCCCCTCCATTCCGTCAAATTGAGTTCGACATTATGTATGGCGAAGGCATTTCTAAAATGGGTGAATTGCTTGATCTTGGTGTAGCCGGCGGAGTCGTTGAAAAATCCGGCGCATGGTTCTCATATGATGGTCAGCGCATTGGTCAGGGGCGTGAAAATTCGAAAAATTTCTTACGTGAAAATCCTGAAATTTCAGAAAAATTAGAAACACAAATTCGCGCAAATGCAGGGTTAATCGCTGATGATATGCTGACAAAAACAGGTAGCAAAGACGAACCCCCGTCAAAAGAAGTCGAAGAACCTAAGAAAAGCAAAACATAATTTAGTATAAGATAAGAATAATAGGGGGCTTTGGCCCCCTTAATTACGTCATCACAATACAAACATAATAATTAGGATCGGCAAAACTACGCCGGAGATAATCCCCATAATACTCATCCCTATTACAGAATATGTCCCACAAATTTCACTAATCTGAAATGCACGTGCAACACCCAACCCATGACAAACAGTTCCTAGTGCTAAACCCTGCGCTTGATGTGAAAGATCGTCATCTTTCATGCGCATCGCTTTAAACACAAAGCCAGTCAGCAAAAGCCATGGAATATTAGTCGCAAAAACAAAAAGCACAGCAAGACTTTCTGGCGTACCAATTTTATTCGCAATTTCAATCGCAATAGGCGCAGTCACTGATTTCGAAGTAATCGCAAGCTGCATATCCTGATGTGCATCCATGAAAACCATCACGGCATATGCACTAAACGCAGAAATAAGTGCGGCGCAAAAAACGGTGATCAATAACGCCCTAGCATCCTTTTTAATCATGCCAAGCAATCGATAAAGTGGAACAGCAAGAGCAACCGTCACAGGCCCCAACAAAAAATGAATGATGCCGGCCCCTTGCATATATTCGTCATATGAAATGCCCACAAGCTGAATAAAACAGACGCAAACAATAATGGCCCAAACAACAGGATTAAGCATGGAATGCCCGCCAAAACGTTTTTGAATATGTCCAAAACCATAAAATGCAAGCAGCGTAATAAATAAAGAGACGAGAGGGTCGCTAAGAATATCAGTCATTTTGGACCTTATATTTCTGTAGTACTCTAAAAACCAAAACGCTGAATATAAGCGTCAAAAATGTACTGATCGCCGAAGCAGATAAAATCACAACCCAATTTTCTGTAATCATGCTCAAATAAAGCGATATTCCCGCGCCAGCCGGAACAAACAACAAACCAATATGCGCGACCAACCCATCCGAAACTTTACCTAAATCCTCTGGTACAGATTTATAAAGGCACAGCCCAAAAAACAGCATAAGCATACCGATCACAGACCCGGGAATAGGCAGTGTAAAAATATTTGATAGAGCGTTTCCGACAATCAATAGCCCAACCAAAATTAAAAAACCTTGAACCATGGCTATCCTTTTTCACGCATAAGGCGATTTTTTTGCTTATTCCAATCGCGCTTTTTCTCAGTATCGCGTTTGTCATGTTGCTTCTTACCACGCCCAATCGCAATTTCTAACTTAGCGATTCCGCGTGCATTAAAATACAGTTTTAAAGCAATAATCGTCTGACCATCACGGTTTGCCGCTCCAATAATTTTGTTTAATTCCTGTTTGTGCAACAATAATTTACGCGCCTGTTGCGGCTGATGCTGCATTTTCGGTCCTGCTTGCTGGTATTCAGGAATATTTGCATTCCACAGCCAGAGATTACCATCCTTAGGCCCAACATAGCTTTCCGCAAGCGAACATTGTCCTAAACGTAAAGATTTAACTTCCGTCCCGCAAAGCATAATTCCGGCTTCAAATGTCTCTAAAATTTCATAATCAAAACGCGCACGTTTATTCTCTGCCACTGTCTTATTAACAGAGATCATGCCTGTTTTCTTTTTATCGTTTTTCTTGGAGGCCATATGAAAAGGCCTTATGCCGCAGCTTTAAGAGGCTTTAATCCGGCATGGGCAATGGCGCTAATGACCTTGCCTTGCGCATCTTGGCTTGCGGGGAGAAGAGGACGACGCACATCCTCACGACACAATCCCAAAAGGCTTGCTGCAAATTTAACAGGAGCAGGATTGCTCTCACAAAACAAATCATTTGCAAGGGGATTTAGCAAATCACGAATTTCAGCAAATCTAATGAGGTCACCAGAATTCCAAGCTTCATGCATATCCGCGCTCAAACGCGGTGCAATATTGGCAACAACAGAGATACACCCATGCCCACCTTGCGCTAAAAACGCAGGCGCCGTCGCATCTTCACCTGAAAGCTGACAAAAATCCTCACCAATATCATGGCGCACGTTCACTGGACGTCCCAAATCATTGGTAGCATCTTTTACACCGACGATATTTGGCAATTTTGCCAATCGAGCCATAGTTTCAACGCTCATATCAACAATACATCGGCCCGGAATATTATAAATAACAATCGGAATGGCAACCGCATCATGAATAGCCTTGAAATGCTCATACATGCCGTCTTGCGTTGGTTTATTGTAATAAGGCGTCACAACGAGCGCCGCATCAGCACCCGCATCTTTGGCATGTTTAGTGAGTGTTATCGCTTCTCTTGTGGAATTCGATCCTGTTCCTGCAATAACTGGAATTCTATGCTTGACGATATCGACGCATCGCTCGACTATGGCGTTATGTTCATCATGCGACAAAGTCGGAGATTCACCAGTAGTACCCGTTGGGACAAGCCCATGGCTTCCCTGTTCAATATGCCACTCGACAAATTGATCAAAGCTCTTCCAATCAATCTCCCCTTCAGCAAAAGGGGTAATCAAAGCGGGAATGGATCCTTTAAACATGGTCGATCTCTCAAAAGTTTAAGTATTAAAAAGAGCTGTAATTTATATCGACAGCCACATGAATGCAAGAAACTACTGCTTTTGTTGCTATTTTTGCTGCCCACTTGCTTCGTCTCCTATCCCGTAATGGCGGATCGCCTAACGGCCAAAATCAAAACATGGGAGCGCTTAACCCGCCCTGGTACAGTCGAAAATTATAAAGAATTAGCACAGTTTATAAGGCGAAACCCAGATTGGCCAAAGGTTTGGTTGCTTGAAAAAAAGGCAGAGAAATCGATGCCTGCTAATGCATCCGCAGACCAAATCATAGCATGGTTCGATGATTACCCGCCGGAAACGGCTAAAGGGTTAGATTTGTATATCGACGCGTTATTGGTGAAGGGGCGAAAAGAAGAGGCTCAAAAAATCCTGAGAAAATGGTGGGGTGATATTAATCTTAGCCGTGATGAACAACGCCAAATCTATCGCAAATACGGCAAAATGATTAACCGTGAAGCCCATACCCGCAGGCTTGATACACTCTTATTTTCAAAACAATATTCAAATGCACGTGGTATTGCATCAGTTTTAGGCAATGGTTTCCCTGCTTTAACCGAAGCAAGAATTGCATTGGCCGCAGAAAAATCAAATGCAAATGGGTTGCTTAAAAAAGTTCCTAAATATTTACGCAATGATCCCGGTCTTTTATATGAACGATTGCATTGGCGACGAGAAAATAAATTAAATGCAGGCGCTATTGAAATTCTAAAAAGAGCGCCGTCTGCAGATAAGATTCAAAACCAAAAACAATGGTGGCGAGAACGTCATATCATTATCCGGCGCTTATTAGAAAAAAAGCAATATAGAGCGGCTTACGCACTCGCAAGCGGGCATGGACAAACGCAAGGCTTTGCGCATGCTCAGGCGGAATGGCTGTCAGGATGGCTGGCACTTCAATTTTTAAATCAGCCAACAAAAGCATATGACCATTTCCGAACTATGTATAAAAATGTTAAAACGCCCGTCAGTAAAGCTCGCGGGGCATATTGGGCGGGTAGGGCTGCAACAAAAGTCGGCAATCAAAAAATCGCAAGACAGAGCTATGCTATTGCTGCAAAATATCAAACGGTCTTTTATGGTCAGTTGGCGGGAGCTGAATTGGGCATAAAAGAGAGCCTCCCCAATGCTGTCCCCCCTGTTATTTTATCGCAAGAAAAACAGAGTTTTGAACGCAACGAGCTTGTTCGCGCATCAAAATATTACGATCAAAAAGGCGATAAAAAACAATCAAGCCTCTTCCTAAAAGCCTTTATTAATCAAAACGAAACATCAAAAGCATATCGCTTTGCAGCCGATAAAGCGATTGAGATGAGACGTAATTACGACGCCGTAAACATTTCAAAGAAAGCCACGGCAAAGGGGCTGTTTCTAACGGCGCAAGCATATCCTGTGATTACACCACAGCTGAGAAAAATCAATAATGTTGAATGGGCTCTTATTCACGGGTTAATCCGTCAGGAAAGCGTGTTCGATGTGAACGCAAAAAGCCGTGTAGGTGCAAGAGGATTGATGCAGCTAATGCCGGCAACGGCAAAAGAAACCGCGCGTAAATTAGGAATTCAACACAATACAAATTGGCTAACATCTCGCCCAAGTCATAACATTACCCTTGGAAGTGCTTACCTTAATCAGATGATTACACGTTTTGGTGGATCATACCCGCTCGCGATTGCTGCCTATAACGCAGGGCCAGGCAGGGTCGATAAATGGCTCAAAATATATGGAGATCCGAGAAAAGGAGATATAGGTTGGATTGACTGGATGGAACTAATTCCTATCTATGAAACGCGCAATTATGTTCAACGTGTCTTAGAGGCCATCTATGTTTATCGCCTTCGTCTAAAAAATGTCCAAAAACCATCAAATCAAAGAATTCATATTGCGCTAGCAAGGCAATAAAATTTCAATAATAAAACATATGATTAGTTTTTCTGCATACACTTGAATTACCTGTGCTTTTATAAATTCTTTGTTCACTAACGTGTGATACGATTCTATACTTAAGTATTAGATTTTGAGTGATTGTAAATATAAGGACATTGGTTTTATGAAACTATTGATCGCCGATGATCATACACTCTTCAGAGACGCGTTAGTACAATACATCCAACGTGCAAATGATGACTGTGATATTGCCGTTACAAAAGATTTTGATGAAGCTTACCAGAGGGTGCAGCTAGCCTCTGACTATGATCTCGTCATTTTGGATTTGCGTATGCCCGGTATGAATGGGCTAGAGGGGATTGAAAAACTAAGAAAAAAATACCCTGATTTAAAGGTAGCCCTTATGTCTGGTGTTGCTGAAGCTGAGGATGTAGAAGCGGCCGTTAAACTCGGAGCATGTGCTTATTTTCCTAAAACATTATCAGGCAAAGCTCTAGTTCAGGCCATAAATGAAGTGCTCCATGGACAAAAATATATTCCGACCCAAGAAGGCAGTAATCAAGTCATGCCGTCATATTATGCGGATGAAAAACGCACGAATTTCAATTATGGCGGCATGTCGAATGCAAACGGTTTGTCAGATGCAAAAACAGATTTTGCACTGACGCCGCGCGAAACAGAAGTGCTACGTTATCTTGCAAATGGTGATTCTAACAAGGACATCGCAAATGCTCTCGGTCTCCAAGTCGTTACAGTGAAGTTGCACGTAAGAGGGATTTGCAGAAAGTTAGATGCAAATAACCGTACACAAGCTGCACTAAAAGCGACACAGCTAGGTCTTGTTCAAAGTTCGATTATATCGGGTTAATGCTTTATGGGGCTCAATAAAGAATACATATTCACATTAATGAATTATCTCCCCGGCCTCATTATCTTAGCGGCTAGTTTATTTGCGTTAAACGCATCCGTCATTGTGTCCGAAAACAACGAAAAACTGTCAATGATGTTGCAGCAAAATAGCGCACCACAACAAGAAAGCGTTCAAAATATTACATCCATGCAAGATAGTAATTTCAAACAAGATGATTATCTTTACTGGTCTGTTTGGGCCCTTGGTTTAACGGGGTTTGTTTTGGTTTTGATGAATGCAGACCGGCTCCGCAAGATGAATGCAGAAAAAAATAAAAAGGAAGACGCGCTTAAGCTCTTGGAAAAACAAATTGCAGATATCAAAAAAGCCAAGGATGAAAAAACAGAATTACAAGATCAACTTCACCAAGCTCAAAAACTAGAAGCTGTCGGAAGATTAGCAGGCGGGATTGCGCATGATTTCAATAACATTTTGGCAGCCATGAACGGATATGCGGAATTTTTAATAGATGATTTAGACAAAACAAGCCCACAACATGGTTTCGCAAATAATATTCTATCCGCCGGCAAACAAGCGCGAGAGCTGATCGATAAAATGCTAGCTTTTTCGAGACGAGAGCGCAAAGAAACACAGCAAATGTTACTGTCAGACGCAATTAACCAGACAGTACCAATGTTAACGGCAAGCCTATCGAAATCAATCGAGTTAGATATTCAGGTCAAAGACACAAGCAACGTCATCCATGGTAACCCAACTTTGGTGTCACAAGCCCTCATGAATTTATGTGTTAATGCGGGCGATGCAATGAATGAAGAAAGAGGAGAAATTATGATTGCCCTCCAAAAAGCGGATTTTGATTGCTTTGAGGGATTAGACTACCAACAGAACCTTCCAGCTACTGATGATTTGCCCCTTGTATCTATTGAGGATATTAGCCCATCTCACACGCGACTAAATCTTGGTAAAATTGCTAAAGACCAGGACTACCTCTGTCTAAGCGTAAGTGATAGCGGAAGTGGGATGGGACGAAAGGTCATGGAGAAAATTTTTGAACCGTTCTTTACAACAAAGCCTGTCGATAAAGGAACAGGGCTTGGGCTTGCGATGGTTCATGGTGTGGTGGCGTCACATCGTGGATGTATGCAAATCAACAGTACGCTTGGCAAAGGAACACGCTTTGACATTTTCTTTCCATCTCTGGGTGAACGAACGACACATATAGAAACAAAAGATTTGGAACAAAAAGAATGGGATGCATTTGGCCATATCTTACTAGTAGAAGATCAGGATGATGTTCGCGTCATGATGCGGACCATGCTTGAACGTATTGGGTTTGATGTCGAAGATTGTGATGGCGGTCTTGCCGCGCTCGAAATTTTGCGTGAACATCCCGACTATTTTTCCGCGGTCATCACCGATCAAAACATGCCTAAAATGACAGGCATTGAATTAATTGAACAAGTGGCAATCGATAATCCCGATATACCATTTATTGTTGTGACTGGATATTCACTCGAGGCCTTACGCGATATCATGACCGAACACCCCTCAATTCGTGCAATTTTAAGAAAACCGATTGATCGAGAAAAGTTAAAAGAAGCTGTTCAAAAAGCATCACTTGAAAAACAGTTTGCAGCGTAAAAAGGCTGTAATTTATGCCGATCTACCCTCTCGCCACCAGAGCATGATAAGTACAGCGCTTAATAAAAACAGCCACGCCCATTCCGGCAATAAAGAACGACTTTCAATCGATTGAACGCTGAATGTCTTGTTATCTTTCAACGCAATCCAACGCGAACCCGCATAGCGCGTCGAATTCCCTAATGTGCGTACACTCGGTTTTTGAACATCCTCAAGCCATAAGATCCCACCTTTAGTCGCCATAGAAACAGGCGACATTAAATCATCTGTGCTTAAAACATCTCTTAACTCAGGCGGGTTTTGTTCACCGATAGTAACAAACCGCTTTTGCCCGTCTTGATCACTAAATGCGTAAATCCCTAGTTGATCAACACGAACAACAGCCTCTAAAAAACCAGTCTCACCGCGTATAAGAACAACTTCTTCACTCTCTCCATCTGGTTTATTCATCATAAGCACCATACGCTCGGCCTGTGCATCCCTGCTGCGAATACGGATCGTATTCTCATCAACCTGAATTTTAAGCGCACGCTCATCAAGCGCAGGTTCCTTCATTAACCAATGAACGGTCCGCCGCAGCAATTCCGCATGCGGCCCACCGCCATCATAATCACGCGACCATAGCCAAACATGATCACTCCCAAATTGCGCAACACGCCCATCACCTACGCGGTCCAAAATAAGTAAGGGCTTATCATCATGTCCTGTCATAATGGTATCACCACTTCGTGCCTGTAAACTAACCTGCCGTAGCCAGGTCCCCCATGAAGGCTCTTGCCCCGATGCCGCCAAAAGATCCAAATCTTCGCTTACCGGATGACTGCGCCCAAGCGCGCTAAGCTGTGGTTTAAAGACAGCGCTGATAACATTCCCGTCGGGCGTCGCCGGAAGGATCGTACCAATATCAGTGTAAAAAATAGAATCTTCGCCCGCAAAAGAAGGGCCGCTTGCCTCTAACAGCGCGCCGCCTTCTTGTACATATGTGGCAATATTATTGAAGTAATGCTGTGGCAATATACGATTCAGCTTGTATCGATCAAAAACGATCAAATCAAAATCATAAAGCTTCACTTCAAATAACTCACGAAACGGAAACGCAATAAGCGCTAGTTCATTTTGTGGTGTCGCATCCAGTTTTTCGGGCTCACGCAAAATCGTAAAATGCACCAAATCAACACCGGGATCAGACGTTAAAAGATCACGCCAAGTGCGTCCCCCCGCATGCGGTCGCCCCGAAACAAGTAAAACTTTCAAACGCTCACGCACGCCATTAATACGGATAGCAACACGATTATTTGCTTTTGTGATTTCGTTCTCAACAGGGTCAACACTTAGCTCAAATATATTCTCGCCCGCATGATCAAGCGTCAGTTCAATTTCGCGCTCTTGGCCAACCTGCACATCAAAAATTAACGGCTGCCCGTCAAATTTATTCAAAGACACTACCGCCACATCACCGGAAATATTGCTGGTCTGTCGAACCTTAAAACGAACCTTAACCCGATCACCAACAATGCCGTATGCGGGACTGTTTACAATATCAATGCGGCGATCCCGCTCTTGTTTATCCCCCGTAATAAGCGTGTGAATAGGGCCATATTCTTCCAGCTGTTCCAGCATCTTTGGGATATCATGCACTTGCCCGTCACTAATAATAATCGTTCCCGCACGGCGGCTTTTTGGAATATCTGCAAATTCACGTTTAAGCGCATCAAATAAACGTGTTTCAGGCGATAAAGCCGCATCATCAGGAGCTTTTATAATACGAAGATCAATATTATCCAGCTTGGCGATATCATCTTTTAAATGCTCAATCACAGTTTGTGTTCGTGAACTTCGTTGTCCCATTTGTTGGCTCATGCTGTCATCAACGATAACAACAGCAACATCACGCACCGGTTCACGTTTTTTTTGATGCAAAGACGGATTCAGCAAGGCCACCATGAAAAGACAGCTAATCAAGAATCGAAAAACAATCGCACGACGCTTTTGATAAAGACTTATGGTCGTTAAAGCAGCAATTAAAACACCAAAAACAATTAACCAGCCCAAATCAAGAAACGGATCAAAATGAATGCGCATGACTGTGCTTGAAAGATTGCCCATCTTATTGGCCCAACCTTTCAAGGATATGTTTTACGTGAACCTGATCGGCTTTGTAATTCCCCGTAAGCGCATACATAACCATATTCACACCAAAACGAATGGATAATTCGCGCTGGCGCGTTGAACCACCACTGCGATAAATGCGCCCTTGATTTTGAATACCATAGGCCTGCCATGCATGCCCCCAATCATGAGATCCGATAAGAATAGAAGAAACACCGTCACGACCGCTTACGCTGTTGCTTTCAACCCAAATTGTACCGTTCAAAAAACGCCCGGGAAATGTATCCAATAAGTAAAAAGAGCGCCCCAAAACATGCTCGTCATGAATTGGTGCTAACGCAGGAACATTAAGCCCCGCAATCATGTTCGCAAGCGCCGCTGTATTGGCGCCGCCCCGTCCTAATTCCGCAGAGACAATATCTTCGCGCGTATCAAATAAAATCGTTCCACCATGATCTAGATAATTTTGAATATTGCGCAGTGCTTGTTCTGATAAGGGCTTGTCCGCTGCATCAACAGGCCAATACAAAATGGGGAAAAAGCTTAATTCATCTGTCTCCGCATCTAATGCCGCCACCCCATCCGGCTCAGCAGATGTTCTGCGGGTCAGCGCGTCTTTTAAAGCTTCAAGCCCTGCACGCGTTTGCGCATTTAAGCTGGCGTTATTACTTTTGATAAACCCTAGATAAAACCCGTCAGCATACTTAAAATCCCCTGTTTCTTGTGCTGCAACATTTGTTGGGTGAAACATGCACAATGCTAAAACAAAAACGGCGCTATATCCCGCATGACGCAATCGCAAGAATTGATGACGCCCCGATATCAAAATCATGATAATCCAATCTAAGCAGAGCAATAAGAAAGCGATGGTTAAAAAATACGGCATTAAGTTAGTCTCATATTGTGCGTCATAATATTGGCGCTGAACATTCGCGTCCCTAACATCAATAGCCTTAAGGCTTATTATATGATCACCCAAATTAAGCGCACGCTGAAAATTACTCTTCCCGTAAACCCCCGGAGGATGTTGATAAGAAATATGTGTTGTATCAAAATCTTGTGACACAATCGTTTGAACATGGCTTTCCGGCTTTTCCAAATACCCTAAACCGTCAACGGTCCTTATTGGGTCTAACGTACCATCAAAATCTTGAAGTGTGCTTTGTGAACTTCCTGAAATTTTAACAAGACGGTTAAGAATTTGAACAAACGCCCCTGATAGCGGTAAGTTCGACCAATCAGGCGACGCCGTCGTATGCACCATCACAATCAAACCTGCATTTTGTTTCGCCGCAGTAATAAGCGGCGTTCCATCATCAAGGCTCGCCCATGTTTTCTCCTCAAGATCACTGGCAGGCTCGGCTAATATTTGCTGTTTGATAATGATATCATCGCTTATGGCTATTCCGCTTAAAGGCGATTGGTCACTAAAGCTTGATAGCTTAGGCGGATTCTCCCATGTCAAACTTCCATCCAAAGAACGCGCCCCTTGTCGTGTAGGGGTGGGAAGCAAGAAATTCTGACGGGCTTGCTCCATGGCGGGACCCGCAAAGCGTAATAACAAGCCGCCCTCATCAACCCAACGGGTAAGACGGTTAAGCTGATCAGGAGAAAAAGCCGCAACATCCGGCAAAACAATCATCGAAACAGAAGATGATAAAAGCGCGTCAAGGTTACTAATGGTTAAATCTGCATATGGCTCCAAAGCGCGTTTAAGGTAAAAACTAGCTTCAATAAATGGTCGATCATCACTGTCATCCGGCGATGCGATACCAACACTCTTTTTTTGAAATTGATCACCAAAAAGATAAACAGCGCCCGCATCATTACGCTCAATAAGACGGACATGCGTTAAATCACGCCGTAAAACATCAGGAATATCGAGAGTAATATCTGTTGTTTCACCATTTAAAACAACAGTCTCAATACCTAAAACACGCGCATTGGCGCCCAACGCCTGCAGCGTAACGGGAACATTATCACTGGACCCCTCAATTTTGCGAATGATAAGGCTGGCCTGACCATTCTCGTCATCACCGCGTGACAGCAAAAGCGGTAAATCTTCTTCTTGCGGAGAAAACATAATAACTGTGTCTAAAGACTCTAAAAAATTGTCCATGCCACGAGAGTTGATGCCACTAGAAAAATAATAAATATCAGTATCTTTTGGATTGTTTTGAAGATTTTGATTCAATGCTTGAAGGTCTCGTTCCCATGAATGTGGTGATAATCCCTTAATGCGTGATAAAGCATCTGATGGTACAACCGGCCCAAGCGATAACGGCTTTCCATCAACAGCTTGCGGTGTTGTCGTGTGAAGGTAAACGCTTAAATCTTGCCGCTCGGCCTGCGCCAAAATGTCTTGCGCTTCTTGTATAATGCTCTCCCATTGATCGCCCGATGCCCAATGATCATCAATAATAAGGCGCAAAGGTTTTGACCCCGTTACAGAATGCGATGGGTTAAGCACGGGCTGCGCAAAAGCAAAAATGGCAAAGCTGACAATCAGCAATCGAAGCAATAAAATCCACCATGGAGTTTTGCTCGGGGTCTCACGTTTTGGAATAAGTCCATCTAAAAAACGTGCGGAATGCAGCAAAACGCGTTTCGGCGCTGGTGGCATAATGCGCAATAAAAACCAAACGGCAGGTAAACCAATCAAGGCACTTAAAAGCCAGGGGTTAAGAAAGACAAAGCTACTCATCTTTGCGCCCCCTCCCAAATCTCTAGCAATGTCGTTTCAAATGCACAATCTGTAACATGCAGATGATACTGCCAGTTATGCGAAACGCACAGGGCGCGAATATTATCAATATGCATTTGAACCTGTGTTTTATATGCTTCACGAATAGAGCTAACATTATCAATGACATGCTTGCTTTCTATCCCATCTTCAAATACAACCCGCCCGTCATAAGGAAGTTCAATTTCTGCAGGATCAAGAACATGTAAGACAAGCCCATGTTGCGTAGCGTTTAAAAAGGGAGAGAACGTCGATTCAATGTGTTCAAAAGGCTCCAGAAAATCACTGCAAAAAACAACCCCGCTATTGAAAGAAAGAGACCCTGCGGGAAGTACGCTATCTTTTTCAAGCAAAGCTTGTCCCAATCGGTCAATCGCAGAATCAGATCGACCAGCTTGCCCGCGCCCAAGCACGCCAACATATTCATCGCCACGCTGCAATAATAGTGCAATCGCTAGGCTTAAAATCTGTGCAGCCTCGCTCTTTGAATGCTCGGCTTGTTCGGATTTAAACTGCATGCTTTCATTATTATTGGCCCAAAAATAAACACTCTGCGGTGTATGCAATTCTTTTTCCCGCACAAAAATGTGATCACCCTTCGCCGATTGTCGCCAATCAATATCTTGTGGCCTATCATTGGTTGTGTAATCACGAAATTGCCAGAATTTTTCTGTGCCGCCTGCTTTTTTCTGTCCATGAGAACCATGAAGAATGTGCAATGCAACGCGTTCCGCTACCTGCTTCAACGCTGGTACATCCGCGATCGCCTCTTCTGCACTTTGACGCAACTGAAAAAATGGCAGGACCATTGATTTAAAGACTTTCACACAGTGATTTAATAATGCTGGATTTTGTAATCCCTTGGCTCGCTGCTTTATAAGATAGCGCCATACGATGCTTCAAAATTGGTTCCGCTAAGGCAACAACATCATCGATACTTGGGGCAAAACGACCATCTAATAATGCACGCGCACGTACTGATAGCACAAACCCCTGCGAGGCCCGTGGTCCTGGTGCCCATGTAACAAAATTTTGAATATCATCATAATCACTGGTTTCTGGACGCGCATGACGAACCAGTTTTAAAATGGCATCTACCACATCGTCACCAATCGGCATATCACGTACAAAATGCTGAAGACCCTTAAGCTCTTCAACATCTAAAATCGCTTTAACATCTGGGCTTTCATTGCCGGTTGTCGCCAACAAAATTTGGCGCTCCGTATCTTCATCGGGATAATCAACATCAATCTGCATCAAAAAACGGTCCAACTGGGCCTCAGGGAGGGGATAGGTCCCTTCCTGTTCAATCGGATTTTGCGTCGCCAAAACATGAAATGGCTGCGGTAACTTGTGATTAACCCCCGCAACAGACACTTCATTTTCTTGCATTGCCTGTAACAGAGCCGACTGCGTGCGCGGGCTAGCACGGTTAATCTCATCCGCTATCAAAAATTGAGTAAAGACTGGACCCTCAATAAAACGAAACTTACGCTTACCTTTGGTGTCTTCTTCTAAAACTTCAGACCCTAAAATATCCGCAGGCATCAAATCAGGCGTACATTGAATTCGGTTGCTGTTAAGCCCCAAAACAGATGCAATCGTTTCGACCAATAACGTTTTCGCGAGGCCCGGAACACCAATTAATAAAACATGCCCCCCCGACATCAGCGAGATAAGCGTTTGGTCTACAACATCATTTTGCCCAAAAATCACTTTTCCGATCTCTTTGCGAACCAATGACAATTTCGCCGTATGCGCGCTTATATCAACGCTCTCGGATGGTGTTGCAATTTCAGCCATACAATGAAAACTCCTTTTGAATTTTGAACAATACCTTATACTAACCGATCAACTGGGTTTTAAAAGCAATAATGAACGAAACATGACCGAAACATCCCCTAAAACAACGCAAATCGATCAAGTGGATTTTCGCATCGATGTCAACGGCACATGGTTTCATGAAGGCAAGGAAATCAAGCGCGAGGCCCTCGCAAAACTATTTTCTGATCGTGCCCTTAAAATAGACGGTGAAGGGCGTTATTGGCTGCAAACCCCATATGAGAAATATGCCGTTAATGTCGAAGATGTTCCATATGTTGCGATTGATTTTGAATATACAGATCAATCAATCATATTCCGCACCAACATGCAGGAAGAAATCAAATTAACCGCGACAATACAATGGGAGATAAGAAACGGCATCCCATATTTCGAAGTCAGAAACGGCTTATTCGCAAAAATCGGTCGATCTGTTTTATACAATCTTATCGAACAATTTGGTGAAAGTTTAAAGGTAAACGCAACAATCTTCCCACTGGGGGATTTGCATGAATAAAGTAAAAAGCATCACACCTCCTGACTGGATGACAGACTCAAATACACAAAAAATCATGACCTTACTGGGGCAAGAGCAGACCATGTTTGTGGGAGGATGCGTTCGCAACACGTTATTAGGTGAGGATGTTAGCGATATTGATATCGCAACCAAACATCATCCTGAGCAAGTAATGAAATTATTGAAGGCAGGTGGCGTCAAAACAATTCCCACCGGTATCGATCACGGAACGGTCACGGCGGTGATTGATAAACAATCTTTTGAAATTACAACGCTAAGAAAAGATGTGGCAACCGATGGCCGACGGGCCACAATCGCATTTTCCGACAGTTGGGAAAAAGATGCAGAACGCCGCGATTTCACAATTAACACACTCCTAGCCGATAGCGACGGCAATATCTATGACCCAACAGGGCAGGGGATTAATGATCTTAATAATCGTACAATAAAATTTGTTGGCGACCCCGAACAGCGTATCTTAGAAGATATCTTGCGTATTTTAAGGCTGTTTAGATTTCATGCGCTATACGGAAGTGGCGCGATTGAAAATGAAACACTTAAAGCATGCGCAAAACATGCTGATAGAATCAAAACACTCTCCAAAGAGCGTATCACGCAAGAGTGCTTAAAAATC
Source organism: Bdellovibrionales bacterium (assembly GCA_045106175.1). Taxonomy (GTDB): domain Bacteria; phylum Pseudomonadota; class Alphaproteobacteria; order Micavibrionales; family Micavibrionaceae; genus TMED27. Next base: position 6,323 of record JBGCEF010000044.1, on the reverse strand, counting down.
ATATCTGTGGATAATCCCGTGGATATTTTAAGGATAATGTTTGATCATAATATTCTAAGTGACTTTGCAAACACGCCAGCATCATTAGAAACACTGAAACATCTCTGCGTGTTTCAACATCGATATAATTTGGCGTTTATTGCCTCTCGTTTATGGACGCTCGCTGGGTTTGATCAATCAAATTTAGAAGCTATGCAAAACTACCTTCTGTTGCCCAAAGTCTTCAAAAAAGATATCGCAGCAATAGATGCGGTCTTGAAATTACCTGATCTTTCAAATGATCACGCGGTTAAAGTTGCGATTTATAAACACGGGCGTGTACCAACCGCACAGGCTTTAATAATAGAGCTGGCAACAGATCGCGTCATGAACGGATACGCGCCTATCGCAATAAAAATCATCCAAAATTGGAATATCCCAACATTCCCCGTATCTGGTGATGACCTCATAAAAGAAGGCATTCCAAAGGGGCCTCAATTAGGAGCAGAATTGAATAAACGCGAAGAGGCATGGATCAAAAACGGATTTAAATAGTGCGGCGCATCATAAAAAGAAAGCGCAGAGACGCGTAATTTTATTGTTTCTGAGTGTGTATTTTTGATAGAAATTGTTTATGGATAATTTAAGACAATTAAATTCAGGTAAAACTGATATTTCGGAGAAATTTGGACTTGTGTCATTCTCAGGTGGCTTTGGCATTTCTATTGTCGAATTTGTGAAAGATACCCAAGTTAAAGCTCATACTATTGGTAAAATTAAATATAGTGTTACTGGAAAACCAGAACTTGGGGATCTTGGCCCCATATATAGCCCAGAAGACGATGGTGCCTAAGGCCATTTCACTTCGGGTGGCATAGACATCAAAATAGCTTCTGTATTTCCACCCGTTTTCAATCCGAATTGCGTCCCGCGATCATAAATTAAATTATATTCAACATAACGTCCACGACGGATAAGTTGATGTTCTCTCTGTTCATCATTCCACGGCCTGTTCATATGCTTACGAACAATACCCGCATAACCGTCTTTAAACGCCAATCCCGTTCCTTTGGTATAAGAAAAATCATGATCCCAATCACCAGAATCAAGATAATCATAAAAAGTACCGCCAACCCCGCGTGGCTCATCACGGTGTGGAAGATAAAAATAACGATCCGCCCAATCTTTATGCTCTGGGTAATATGAAGGATCGTGCGCATCACAATTCGCTTTCATCGCAGCATGAAAGTCTCGCGTATCGTCTTCATTTTCGACCATCGGTGTTAAATCGGCGCCGCCGCCAAACCATCCTTTGGATGTCACAATCATACGCGTGTTCATGTGGGTCGCGGGAACAAGCGGGCTTTGCATATGTGCAACCAAAGAAACACCGCACGCCCAAAATTCCCCATCACTTTCAACCGCGCCGGGGATTTTCTCGGCAAATTCAGGAGAGAATCGTCCATGTACTTGCGAATAATTAACACCGACTTTTTCAAAAACACGCCCTCGCATAACAGACATCTCACCTCCCCCATTAAGGGTGCTGCCCGATTCATTCGGCTGGTTTGTCTTGTCTCGCTGCCATGGCTTACGTTCAAATGCACCAACAGGCAACTCAGCTTTATTCCCGCCGCTAAGCTCTTGTTCTAATGTTTCAAATTCTGCGCATATTTGATCACGTAAGTTTAAAAACCAATCTGAGGCAGTTTGCTTTTTTGTATCCCAATCCATGGGGGAGGCTCCTTATATGTTAAAAGCGAATCTGTCTAAGAGCTTCGCCTGTAATCATGGCAGCCGCATTAACAATGTTCAGACTTCGTGCTTCACCATGCATGGGTATGACAACACGTCCACCAACACTGTCATGCACAAAATCGGGTACACCCGAACTTTCACGCCCGGCCAACAAGATATCGTTCTCTTGAAACGTGAATTCTGTGTAGGGTACAGACGCTTTAGTTGTCATTAATACAATTCGCCATTTTTCGTTATCTTCACAAAACTTTTCCCATGAAGAGAAGCGCGTAACATTGACCAAAGTCATATAATCCATCGCCGATGTTTTTATTTTTTTATCATCCCATGGAAACCCACAAGGTTCGATAATATCTAAATCAATCCCCAAACACGCACAAAGCCTTATCATTGCACCAACATTCTGCGGAATGTCTGGTTGATACATTGCAATTTTCATGATCTCAAAATCCTTTTCGTATGTTCTCTTGAATTTTTGTGTATTTTTCCTAAATTAATCAATGAAATATAGATAGAGAAAGGTTGATAAAGTATAAAGAGAAGGGTAATACACTTCTAAATCAAGAAAATCTTTTTCAAGCAAGACATTATTATGACCGCAAAAGCTAAAGACAGTAAAAATAAAAAAACCGATGAAACACAGGAAGATGGCGAAAATAGGCGTGATTTCCTGCAAATGAGCGGGGCAGCCATGGGTGCAATCGGTGCTGCATGTTTTGCGGCGCCTTTGATTAATTCTCTTAATCCTGCAAAAGACACGCTCGCTCTTGCAACTGTTGAAGTCGATATAAGCGACCTTCAACCTGGTCAGGCCAAGACAGAAATGTGGCAAGGAAAGCCTGTTTTCATTAAACGTCGTACGCCTGAACAAATTGAACAAGCCAAAAAAGACGATAGCGCATCACTCATCGATACAGAAACGGATGCTGATCGCGTACAAAAAGAAGAATGGCTTATTGTTATTGGAATTTGTACGCACTTAGGATGTATCCCATCAGGCCAAAAATTAACTGAAGCGCATGGCGACTACAAAGGTTGGTTCTGCCCATGTCATGGATCACATTACGATACATCAGGACGTATTAGAAAAGGACCCGCACCCAAAAACTTAGCGGTTCCGCCATATGAATTCTTAAGCGATACACTGATAAAAATAGGATAGGGAGTTTTAACAATGGGTTCAGGTGAACGCACAAAATTTGATAATCCGACGGTAGAATGGATTGATAGCAGACTACCAATATTTTCGCTTTTGCAAAAAGAATACGGCGTTTTCCCTACGCCGCGTAATTTCAATTACTTTTGGAATTTTGGCGCTATTGCTGGCGTCATGCTCGTTGTGATGATTGTCACAGGTATCGTTTTGGCGATGCATTACACGGGTGATACGAAACAAGCTTTCGATTCTGTTGAACGTATTATGCGTGACGTCAACGGCGGATGGTTGATCCGCTATATCCATTCTAATGGCGCATCCTTTTTCTTCTTGGCTGTTTATATCCATATTTTCAGGGGCATGTATTACGGCTCCTACAAAGCCCCACGTGAAATTTTATGGATACTGGGTGTCACAATATTCCTTCTTATGATGGCTACGGCCTTTATTGGTTACGTTCTCCCATGGGGACAAATGAGCCTTTGGGGCGCAACAGTGATTACCAATCTTTTCTCTGCAATTCCCATTGTTGGAGAGAGTATTGTTACGCTTTTATGGGGGGGGTTCTCTGTCGATAACCCAACCTTAACGCGTTTCTTCGCGCTACACTATTTGCTGCCATTTGTTATCTTTGCGGTTGTGTTTCTGCACGTTTGGGCGCTACATGTTACCGGTTCAAACAACCCGCTAGGTATAGATACAAAAGGCCCGCAAGATACATTGCCATTCCATCCTTACTACACAATGAAAGACAGTGTAGGGCTATTAGCGTTCTTAATTATTTACGCGGCATTTGTCTTTTTCCTACCAAACTCCCTAGGTCACCCAGACAACTACATTCCCGCCGATCCGCTGGTAACACCACCGCACATTGTGCCTGAATGGTATTTCCTCCCATTCTACGCGATTTTGCGTGCGATTACGTTTGAAACTAACCTGGTAATGCTTGGTGGTTTTGGAATTATGTTCCTTCAATTCTTCTGGAATTTCGGCGCGTTTGTTGCAAAATCATTTGTTGGAATGAAGCTTCCTAAATTCAACGCCATGACGCCAAAACCAATATTCCTGTCTCTTGGTCTCATTGTGCTCGGCTTAGGTTTTGTCTTGCACGGTAAAGTTCCAATTCTTACCGATGTCACATTGATTGACGCAAAGCTTGGTGGCGTGATCGCAATGTTTGGATCAATCCTTATCTGGTTCGTTTTGCCATGGCTTGATGGTCACCCAATTCGCTCTGCACGCTTCCGTCCTGTGATGAGACCGCTATTCCTCTTATTGGTTGTGATCTTTCTTTTCTTAGGATACGCAGGAGCAGAAAGCGCAGATGCAACTTTGTTCGGTGTACCGCTGGCATTGCTTGCGTTAATCGCAACAGCATATTATTTCGCTTACTTCCTTGTTATACTTCCAATATTGGCACACACTGAAAAAGGATTGCCTCTTCCCGCAAGTATTCATGAAGCAGTGTTAGCAGAAGAAGCAAAAAAAGAAGCAAAACAGGCTGCAAAGCCATTTTCAGACAACAATGGTCCAACTCCGGAGGCTGCCGAATAATGTTATTTCGTGTCATTCTTGCATGTGCGGTTTTATCAATCGCTGCACCAAACACATCAAACGCAGCTGGCGACGCACCTAAGCCTCCCAAACAGGATTGGTCATTCAGTGGCCCTCTGGGCACCTTCGATAAAGCGTCAATGCAACGCGGCCTTAAGGTCTATCGGGAGGTTTGTGCAGCCTGTCATGGCTTAAAGCGTATCTATTTTAGAAACCTTGAAGCCATGGGCTATTCTGACGCGCAGATCAAAAATATTGCTGCTGAATATACCGTGATTGACGGTCCCGACAGTGACGGTGAAATGTTCGAGCGTGCCGCCAAACCGAGCGACCGTTTTCCATCACCCTATCCGAATAAACAAGCAGCAGTTGCGGCAAACGGGGCATACCCTCCAGATCTCTCTCTGATTAAAAAAGCAAGAAAAAATGGCGATGATTATCTCTATGCATTGCTGACTGGCTATACAGAGCCGCCTGCTTATTACCTTGAGAAAAATGATCCAATTCCAGAAGGAAAATATTATAACAAATATTACCCTGGTCATGTCATCACAATGGCAGCACCTCTTTCTGATGGTCAGATTGCATATGAAGACGGCAGCGCCGAAACAGTTGAGCAATATTCAAAAGACATAACTTATTTCTTATCATGGGCCTCAGAACCGGAAATGGAAGTCCGTAAACGCACTGGTGTGCAGGTGCTTATCTTCCTGTTCGTATTCTTAGGGATAATGTACGGTATCAAGAAAAAGATATGGGCAGATGTCCATTAATCCACCAAGGTTAAGGACAAACGTTGAATACAGACCAGATCAGTCAAAATTTTAAAGCTAAATTGGAAAAGCAGGCGCGCGAATATCATTTTTATTCGAAATTTTACCGTGCCATATCTTTCATTACACTGTTCTTCGGGTTTGTAATATGTGGCTTCATCTATGACGTTATTTCAGATGGAAGCTTCATGATTGTTTTTGAAAAACCAATCGCCATACTTTATTTGTTTTTACCGTTCATCCCTTCGGCATTTTTTGCTGCGATCTCTCATAGAAAGCTTAAAAAGTTTTACACGGTTTTAGAAAAAGGCAACATGAGCGAAAAGGATTTACGCAAACGCACAGAGCTTTACTCAAATAAAAATTTGAAAAGTGGTTAAACGCTTTTATCGCTTGACCTTTCTGTCGCTATTTTCAATCTTAATAATGTGCGTGATACAAAATACGAAATTAACCGCTTCTGGTTCGAAGAATTAGAACCCCAACAATGGTTTCAACAAAGTGATGCCGTTGATGCGGAAATACATGATCGTTTCTATGCGAATTATACAATGGCGCGTGACGGCCTGTGCAATGATTGGACTTCGGATGCCGAAGGCGCATTAGCGCTCATTATCGTTTTAGACCAATTTCCACGCCATCTCTTTCGTGAATCTCCAAAATCCTTTGATACCGACCAAGATGCGCTGCTTGTCGCAAAAGAGTCTGTGCATAAAGGATACGATCAAATCTTAGACCCGGTAAGACGTGGTTTCATGTACCTTCCATTTCAACATAGTGAAATTTTTTCAGATCAAAAAAAATCGCTGTCTTTATTCGCATCCATGGCCAATGAAAACCCAACGGGTGATATGTATGCGCGCCGCCATTACACACCCATTGAAAAATTTGGACGCTTCCCACACCGCAATAAAGTATTAGGGCGCGAAAGCTCAGCAGAAGAAATAGAATTTTTAAAAACCCATAAAGGATTTTTGTAATGAGCAAATATAAAAAAGCCCTAAAAGCCCTTAACGTCAAAACAGACAAAAAAGGCGACTTGGAAATATTCACTCCGATCGACGGATCATCTTTAGGCAATATTACCAAGCATCAAACAACAG
>JBGCEF010000043.1:0-5078 GCA_045106175.1 Bdellovibrionales bacterium | reverse complement strand
TACTGGATATTCAAAGGCGATGGGGACGATTATTGACTCTAACCTAACAACATTAATTGCAGCGCTTATTTTGTTCTCATTTGGAACGGGCCCAATTAAAGGGTTCTCGGTGACGTTAGGAATTGGGATCGTGACGTCTTTCTTTACTGCGATTATGGTTACGCGTTTGATGGTTGTGACGTGGTTGTGGCGTGTAAAACCAAGTGGGGCTTTGCCTGTTTAAATTGAAAAGAGATTTTGTATGAAGGGTTTACGTTTAGTTTCGGACGAAACAAAATTAGATTTTATTGGTAAGCGTTATGTGGCATTTGCTTTTTCTGCGGTGTTGATTATTGCTTCAATTTTTCTTGTGAGCACGCGTGGGCTTAATTTTGGAATTGATTTCACCGGAGGTACGGTGATTGAAATTAAAACACCGGATGTTCCTGATATTGCGGCTTTGCGGACGGAATTAAACACGTTGGAGCTTGGAGCGATATCTATTCAAGAATTTGGTGCGCCAAATGATTTGCTTATTCGTCTTCCGCAACAGCAAGCCGTTGATGATGACGGCACATCGCAAAAAGCGGCGATTGATAAAGTGCGTGCGGCTTTAGATGCGCGTTTCGTCTCCGAGGAGGGTGAGGGGAGCGCAGTTGATTATCGCCGTGTCGAATTTGTAGGGCCGCAGGTTGGTGAAGAGTTGAAACGCCAAGGGGCTTTGGCGGTTTTATTCTCATTGTTTGGTATTTTGGGGTATGTTTGGTTTCGCTTTGAATGGCAGTTTGGAATCGCCTCGATTGTGGCTTTGGCGCATGATGCGGCTTTGACGATTGGTTTATTTGCGCTGACGCAGCTTGAATTTAATTTATCTACGGTTGCGGCTATTTTGATGATTGCAGGATATTCAATTAACGATACGGTTGTTGTGTTTGACCGTATCCGTGAAAAAATGCGTAAATATAAGAAAATGCCGTTAGATGAGCTGTTTAATTTGGCCGTGAATAAAACATTAGCGCGGACAATTATGACATCTGTGACAACGTTGTTGGCTCTTATTGCACTTTATGTCTTTGGTGGTGAGGTTATTCGCGGGTTTATTTATGCGCTTATCTTTGGAGTGGTGATTGGGACATATTCTTCTGTATTTGTTGCTGCGCCGTTATTGATGTTTATGAATCTTAAGCGTTCTGAAATCGAAGATATTGGCTCGGCGGATAATGCTGAGGCCATCAGCGAGGCTTAAGTTATGGATGTCACGCCGCTTGTTAAAGAAGGTGCGCAGATTATTCAAGGATATGCTAACGGTTCCTTTCGGATTAGCGGCAAGGTTTTTAAAGGGGCCGTTTTCGTTTTGATGGATCAATCGATTGCTTGGGGTTTTGATGGCGATGCGAAAGCCTTAAGTGAGGCTGATTTTCAAATTCTTATAGAGGATCATGATAATATTGATGTCGTTTTGTTGGGGACGGGCGCTGCGTTAACTTTTCCTGATCCTGCGCTTAAAAGGGTGCTTAAAGAGCGTGGCCTCAATGTTGAGGTTATGGATAGCGGTGCGGCGTGTCGTACTTATAATGTTCTGATGGCCGAAGGGCGACGTGTTGTCGCGGCTTTATTGCCCTTGTAAGTCTCTGTTTTCTTTTAACTTGATGTTAATCGTTCTTCTCTATTCTTTATTCGTGCCAAAAGGCATTGTGTGTAAAGGATAGAGGGCGTTTTGAACCAGTTTGATGCCATTATTGCATTTCTGACAACCGAGGCCCCTGTCATTTTAGATGGCGGGACAAGGCAGCGTATACCATCCGGTGCTTTTAATTCAGTCTCGCCGCAAAATGTTTTCAATGCTGTAAGGGCGAGCATTGAGTTTTTAGAAGACGGTCGGCCAAAAGAGGCTGAGGGATTAGCTGTGTTTCAGGTGATGGGTGAAGATGGCCGTCGACAAGAATATTTTGTTGGTGTGGGGGCGACGCAGGATTCATATCAGTTATTAGCGAAAGGCTCAGTTGAGGCGCGTGTTTTAGAAAATAATCGTATGTCTGGCCGTGTTGTTTATATTACGGATGAGCCGATTAGTTTTGATGACTTGGTTGGGCTCATTAACTCCGAAGCCGTTGATATTAGTGTGCCTGGGTTGGGTGCGGATGGTCTTTCAACGGTATCACCAGAAGTTTTGAGTGAAATTGATCCTTTACCGCAGCTCCCTGAGGTTGAAGTTTTACCGAATGTTGATGCTTTTTCGATAGTGGACGAGCCATCAATTTTAGGCGATGAGTCCTACCTTATACGTCCAAATGGTGATTTTGTTACTACGTTTGACGATCGATTGTCGCCTTCATTAAGGCCAATAGATGAGCCAGCGATGGAAGAACCTATTGCTCCGTTTTTACCTGATGAAGGATTGCTATCAGATGTTGGTGAACCTGAAGAGTCTGAAATTACACCGCCAGAGGTTGTTCCATATGACGGTGTGCAGGATATTACAGAGTGGTTAGTGAATACGCATGATATTGTTAATATGCCTGCTCATATGAGTGTTGAACCAGGCACAGAGGCAGCGGAGCAGCAGCTTGGTTTTGCGGTTTCTATGGTGGCTGTTAAAATTGCGGATGGTTTTATTGATCCGAACGCACGCGATGCGATTGTTGCGGAGTTTGAGCGTTTTGATGATCCTAAATTTGGTGAGTTCCAATATAGTGATTATCTTGACCTGGTTTTTAACGATGTTGCCGGGCAGGGTGGTGAAGCATTATCCGATGTTAGGATAATGGTTACAAATCCGGATTATGATTTAAATGATAGGAATAGCGCGGAGTTTATTGATGTGTCGATCGAACGTATTTCTGCGGAAAGATATAATATTCTGCTTAATGAGCCGCAAGAGCCTGTTCCCGTTAAGCCGCATTATGATGGGGCGGAGGATGTTTCGGTTTGGTTATCTCGAGAGCTTGATATTCATTTGCCGGAGCGCGGTGATCGCGCGTCGGAGCAAGTGTTGCGTTTAACTGTTGAAGCGTTGTCGCAGAATATTATTGATGGCAATATTAGCAGCTTAGCGCATGGGCCGATTTTGAATGTTTTGAGAGAGTACGACGTAGCGGACGGTTTAGCGGAAAATAGCTATGCCAATTATCTTGAGTTGGTTATGTCGGGTGATCCAGCATTTGCTGAGGACGTCTATCCGTTAGACGAGTTGGAGATGGCCAGGCTTGATGCTCTTGGTCTTGAAAAGCAAGAAGCGCTGCCTGTTGTTCCAGATAGCGCTCCTGTTGAAGGTTTAGATGTTGTCCCTGGACGTTCGCCTTAAGCAGCGATTTTTAGATGACCGTTGCCGTATAGCTCTGCAACATATTCCCAGTTCACGAGATTATCGACAAAGGCTTCCATGTATTTCGGACGCGCATTGCGGTAATCAATATAATAAGAATGTTCCCAAACGTCACAGCCAAGAAGCGGTGTTTGGCCGCTTGTGAGGGGATTGTCGGCGTTTGCTGTTTTTGTAACAGAAAGTTTGCCGTCATCGCCAATGACTAGCCATGCCCACCCAGAGCCAAATTGCGTTAAGCCGGCTTGGATGAATTGTTCGCGGAATGCATCAAATGATCCGAAGCTGTCATTGATGGCGGCTTCTAATTCACCCGGGATAGCGCCGCCGCCATTAGGTTTCATCCAATTCCAGAAATGTTTGTGGTTGTAGTGCTGACCAGCGTTGTTGAAGAGACCTTGTTCGCCTTGTTTGTGTGCGTTGACGACGACTTCTTCTAATGTGTCGCCCATATTATCCAAGCTAGCTAAAATTTTGTTGCCGTTATCTATATAGGCAAGGTGGTGTTTGTCATGGTGGAATTCCAATGTTTCTGCGGACATATAAGGGGCTAAGTCGTCATATGCGTATGGCAGTTCAGGAAGTTCGAAAGTCATTGTGGGCTCCTTCAATAATATTTGTGTAGGTTACACCTATTCATTGGTATGGTGATAACCTAATTCATTGTATGAAAACAGCAAGTTAAAAAGGCGTAATTTTTGTATGAGTGATCAAGATAGCTATTGTCTGCTTACCGTCAGGGAGCATGATCCTGATCGTTATTTGTTAGCGCATTTTGCGCCTTTTAAGTATCGGGAAGAGCTTTTCGCATTATTTGCGTTTAATTATGAGATTGCCAAGACTAGAGAAACTGTTAGTGAAACGCAGTTAGGGCTAATCCGTTTGCAATGGTGGCGTGATGCGATTGCGGCTTGTTATGATGGGGGTGATGTTCCAGAGCATCCGGTGATGAATGCGCTGGTTCCTGTTATTCAGCAATATCAACTTCCGCGGGAGCCTTTTGATAGTCTCATTTATGCAAGAGAGTTTGATTTGGAGGATGTTCTTCCCAGTCATCTTGAGGGGGTTGCGCATTATGCAGATTTTACTTCGACGCCTTTACTGCGCTTGTCTTGTCTTGTTGTTGGAATTAATCCTGATATTGAGCCAATAGCGGTGATTGGAACGAATTATGCTTTGGCGGGGCTTTTGAGGGCGAGTGTTGCTTTTGCTAAGCAGAGGCGCTGTTATTTACCGCAAGATTTGATGCGTAAGCACAATGTGAGTATTAATCAGCTTTATGAGCTAAAGTTTCAGGATAATCTGTCACAGGTTATTGAAGAGTGTTCAGATTTGTTTGGAGATGGTGTTAGGGCAGATCATCGTTTTTTGAGAGCGCATCAAAGGCTAGCCACGCTTTATATGCATCAGCTAAAGAAACTTAATTATGATGTTTTTAATAGCCGTTTGCTATTGCCACCTGCCTTTAAAGTATTACGAATTTATTTAGACTTGTAGCGTTTTTTCTTTAGTGTTATGTTAATTTTGTAGGGTTTATACTGAATTAGGGTAATAAAAAAGCGTTAGGGTTTTAGTCATGGTTGATTCAATAGGATCTAATCTTCCATCTTCATTGCAAGCTGTAAGAAATGCTAAGAGTATTGTTCAGTCTGATCGTGCGGCTTCGAGAGATACTGCGGCGCCTTCTGATCGGGTTACCTTGTCAGCGCAAGCAAAAGAATTGACTGAAATTAATCGTCTTACATCTGAGACTCGTCAAATTTTGCAGGATAATACT